>DNCM01000059.1 GCA_003498085.1 bacterium | reverse complement strand
CCAAATATATTTATTTCCTTACATTCTATTTCGGTTCTAATTACGACTATCTCGAAAAATATAACATCCCTCATTAATATTTATCGGCATAAAATGCTTTTTACTTAATCTTTTCTTTTTTAATAAAAGGTTTCTATTTTGTTTTTTTATATAAATTTTATAAAATGGAAGTTATGGCAACACCTTTGACAACTTTTTAAAGGAGTTTGTATAATTTTTAAGATGATTAGAGTTGGTGTTATAGGATGTGGTGCAATTGGAAGTGAGATTGTAAAGTATATTCCAAATATTCCATCACTCAAAGCCTCTTTTGTCTGTGATATTGACAGTAATAGGGCAGAAAGGCTTGCAAATTCAGTTTCTCCAAAACCAAAGGTTGTTGATATCCAAACACTTATTTTAAAATCAGACCTTGTAGTCGAAGCCGCATCTAGTCTTTGTGTAAAAGAGATATTTCCCTTATTGATAAAAAATAAAAGGCCTGCTTTAATAATGAGTGTTGGTGGAATCGATAGTGATATGCTTAATCTAGCAGAAAAGGAAGGGATTAAGATGTGCATTCCATCTGGTGCAATTGCTGGATTGGATGGTTTAAAAGCAGGGTTTTTTGGAAATATAAAAAGTGTTTTACTAAGAACAAGGAAGCCGCCAAAAGGACTGATCGGTGCTCCATATCTTATTAAAAATAAAATAGATATTTCCCATATAAAAGAAGAAAGAGTTGTATTTTCTGGTTGTGCTAAAGATGCAATAGCTGGCTTTCCTCAAAATGTAAATGTTGCCTCAACTCTATCACTTGCAGGAGTTGGTTTTGATAGGA
Source organism: bacterium (assembly GCA_003498085.1). Lineage (GTDB taxonomy): Bacteria > UBA9089 > UBA9088 > UBA9088 > UBA9088 > UBA9088. The sequence goes on along the minus strand of DNCM01000059.1, from coordinate 7,973 downwards.
CAACCGTTGAAATAGTGGCTGATCCAAACATAAACAAGAATATCCATGAGGTTTTTATAGAGGGAGATTTTGGAAAGATAACGATAAGATGTGAAAATCTACCATCACCATCAAATCCAAAGACAAGCTATCTTGCAATCCTTTCCTGTATCGCTACTTTAAAAGGGATAGCATCGACAGCAAAAATAGGAACATGAAGGTACTGATTACAGGTGTTGCTGGTTTTATTGGTTCACACTTAGGGGAGGCTTTAATAGAAAATGGCTTTGATATTATTGGCGTTGATTCCTTTTCTGATTACTATCCAAGAACCTATAAAGAAAAAAATATCGAAAATCTCCTTGGCCATAAAAACTTTATTTTTATTGAGGGCGACCTGCTGGAAATCCCCCTTTCTTTCCTTTCTGAAATTGACTACTGTTTTCACCAATCTGCCCAGCCTGGAGTAAGGAGGAGTTGGGATATGTTTTCTGTTTATGTAAAAGATAATATCCTTGCAACACAGAGACTCCTCGATGAGGTTAAAAAATATCCAATAAAGAAATTTATCTATGCATCAAGCTCATCTGTCTATGGTGATGCAAGCCTTCCATTAAATGAAGAGGCAAAGCCAAGTCCTGTTTCTCCATATGGAACGACGAAGCTTTGTGCAGAAAATATGGTTGAGCTTTACAGAAAGAGTTATGGATTTCCCACAGTATCCTTAAGATACTTCACAGTATATGGGCCGAGGCAGAGACCAGATATGGCATTTTTCAAGTTCATTAAAGGAGGACTTTTGGGAGAAACAATCACTGTTTTTGGTGATGGAGGTCAGACAAGGGATTTTACATTTGTCTCTGACATTGTTCGTGCTAATGTTTTAGCCGCAGAATCCAGTGCAGTTGGTATATTTAATATTGGTGGAGGACATAGAATAACCGTAAACGAGGCAATAAGTTTAATTGAAGATGTAATTGGAAAAAAACTGAAAGTAGAATATATCTCCACCCAAAAGGGAGATATGCATGATACACTGGCAGATATAGAAAAGGCAAAAAAGGAACTTTCTTTTAACCCTCAAGGAAACTTAAAAAATGGACTTTTGCTTGAAGCAGAATGGATAGAGAAACAAATTGGACAAGTCTATACTTGAAATAGAGCATCTAACAAAACATTTCTTCATTCAAGGGGGATTTTTTTCCAAAAAAAGGGATATAGTAAAGGCACTTGATGATATAAGTTTTAAAGTCAAAAAAGGCAAAGTATTTGGTATTGTTGGAGAAAGTGGTTCTGGAAAATCAACCCTTGCAAAGGTAATCATAGGGCTTATCCCAAAAACATCTGGTAGGGCCATATTTGATGGCTGTGATATTTCTGATGGTATTTCAAAAGCACAGAGGAAAGATATCACAATTGTTTTCCAAAATCCCGATTCATCCCTTTCTCCAAGGAAAAAAGCTTATGATATCCTAAAAGAGCCCTTGGATATCCATAAGATAGAAAATAAAAAACAAAGAGTTGAAGAGATCACATCAATTGTTGGCATAAAATGGGGTGAGCTCAAAAAATATCCACACCAATTCTCAGGTGGTGAAAAGCAAAGGATAGGAATTGCAAGGGCATTAGTAACAAATCCAAAACTAGTTATCCTTGATGAGCCTGTTTCGTCTCTAGATGTAACAACATCCGCTGTAATAATTAACCTCCTTTCATCTCTCATTGAAAAACTCTCCCTTTCCCTCCTTTTCATCTCTCATGACCTAAGGGTTGTTGAGTATATCGCAGATGATGTTGCCGTTGTCTATCTTGGAAAAATTGTCGAGGTAGCAAGTAAAAATAAGCTTTTTTCAAAACCTATTCATCCATATACAAAAGAGCTTCTAAACTCAGTCCCCCCAAGCCATCCAAGGGAAAGAAGATTTATAAAAACCCTTATTTCAGATGAGCATCTACAACAAGGATGCCTTTTCTATCCAAGGTGCCCAATAAAGAAAGAATTCTGCAAAAAAGAACCAATAGAACCGAAAGCTATCTCTTCAGACCATTTTGTTGCTTGCCGTGCCATGGGCGATTTTGTATAATAGAAAATAAATGGAAATTCCAAGGGCTTATAATCCAAAGGAAACAGAAAAGTGGTATAAATTTTGGGAAGAAAATGGCTACTTTACACCATCTGATTCCACGAAACCCGCTTATTCCATAGTTATCCCTCCACCAAATGTTACAGGCTCTCTACATATGGGTCATGCCCTAAATAATACCGTTCAGGACATATTGGCAAGGTTTAAGAGGATGCAAGGGTTCAATGTCCTCTGGCTTCCTGGAACAGACCATGCAGGCATTGCAACACAAAATGTTGTTGAGAAGATGCTTTTACAAAATGGTATAAAAAGGGAGGATATTGGAAGGGAAGAGTTTTTGAAAAGAGTCTGGGAGTGGAAGGAGGAATATGGAAATAAGATAATTGAGCAGTTGAAGAAACTCGGATGTTCATGTGATTGGACGAGACTTAGATTCACAATGGACGAAAGGTGTTCTTTAGCAGTTAAAGAGGTTTTTGTAAGACTTTATAAGGAAGGTTTGATATATCGAGATAACTACATTATAAACTGGTGTTTGAGATGTCAAACTGCTATTTCAGATATCGAGGTTGATTATAAAGAAGAGGATGGATTTTTGTATTACCTTAAATATCCAATAAAAAATGAAACAGATTTTGTTGTTGTTGCAACAACAAGACCTGAAACAATGCTTGGGGACACTGCTGTTGCTGTTAATTCAGAGGATTATCGATATAAAAATATAATTGGAAAAACTGCGATTCTTCCAATTCTAAACAGAGAACTTCCAATTATTGCCGATTCTTTTGTTAAGATAGATTTCGGGACAGGTGCCTTAAAAATAACCCCAGCACACGATGCAAATGATTTTATCATTGGAAAAAGACATAATCTTTCTCAAATAAAGATTTTTGATGAAAAAGGGATAATGAACGAGGAAGCTGGTCCTTATAAAGGATTTGATAGGTTTGAGGTAAGAGAGAAAATCGTTGATGATTTAAAAAACGATGAACTTATTGAGAAGATAGAACCTTACAAATATAGCATTGGCCATTGCTATAGGTGCCGTACCATAATTGAGCCATATCTGTCAAAACAATGGTTTGTCAGAATGAAACCCTTAGCAGAACCTGCAATTTCCGTTGTTTCTGAAAAAAAGGTAGAGTTTATCCCAGATAATTGGAAAAAAACATACCTTGAATGGATGGAAAATATAAAGGATTGGTGTATATCAAGACAGATATGGTGGGGTCATAGGATCCCTGTTTGGTACTGTCAGGGGATGTTGAACCAAGAATGCAGGATGCAAGACGGGGTTATTGTATCGGTTGATACACCTTCTGTATGCCCACACTGTGGCTTTCAAGAATTGGTTCAGGATGATGATGTTTTAGATACATGGTTTTCATCGGCATTATGGCCATTTTCTACAATGGGTTGGCCAAAAGATTCAAATGACCTTAAAACCTTCTATCCAACATCTGTTTTATCTACCGGTTTTGACATTATATTTTTCTGGGTTGCCAGAATGATAATGATGGGACTTAAGTTTATGAATGATGTTCCATTCCATAAAGTCTATATCCATGGACTTATAAGAACAGATGAGGGGAAAAAGATGAGTAAGTCCTCTGGAAATATAATAGACCCAATTGATGTTATCGAAAGATTTGGTTGTGATAGTCTGCGGTTCACATTAAGCAGTATGTTAAGTGCAGGAAGGGATATTTTAATTTCGGAAGAAAAGATGGAGAGCTATAGACATTTTATGAATAAGCTATGGAATGCAGGAAGATTTATCTTGATGAACCTTGAAGAAAAAACCATGAAAAAAATAGAGCCAAAGACCCTTGCAGAAAGGTGGATATTTACAAGGCTTTCAAAAGTAATTGATGAGGTAACAAAAGCTATAGACAACTACTCTTTTAATGCCGCATCCTTATCCCTATACAATTTTGTCTGGCATGAGTATTGTGATTGGTTTCTTGAGCTTGAGAAAGAGGAACTTAAACATAGGAAGGAAGAGGTTTGCTCTTTGCTTATTGAAAGCTTTTCTATTATTCTTAAATTACTTCACCCATTTATCCCATTTATCACAGAGGAACTTTGGAGCAAATTTAATAAAGGTTCAATTATGATAGAAGAATGGCCAAAGCCTTCACTTTATTCTTTATCTTGGTGTGTAGAGGCAATGGAAAGAATGGAAAGGGTTAAGGAGATCATAATTCAAATAAGGAGTATAAAATCAATAATGGGAATTCCAATAAACAAACCAGTTGATGTTTTTATAAAGAGAGAGAAACCCACATTTTTGGATGATGAGATTAGGTATTTATCAAAATTAGGTTATGTTCAAAATTTGACAATTGACGAAAAAATAGAAAGGCCAAAAGGGACAGCTTTGATTGTTGTATTTGGGATTGAAATATATATCATGTTTTTGGGTATTGACACAAAAAAGGAAAAAGGAAGGCTCATTAAGAGAAAAAATGTGGTAGAAAAGGAGCTTGAGGGGATAGTAAATAAACTTTCAAATAAAGAATTTCTTTCTAAAGCACCCCTAAGTGTTGTTAGGAAAGAAAAAAGAAAGAGATATATACTTTTAGTTGAAATAGAAAAAATAATTGGGGCGATATCTGCAATAGATGAAAGTAGTTAATATTGGAAATATAAAGATTGGAGAAGGGCTTGTTTTGATAGCAGGGCCCTGTGTTATTGAGAATGAGGAGATCACATATAGAACTGCATCTTGTATAAAAAAGATAACCGATGAATTAGAAATTCCATTCATCTTTAAGTCTTCTTACGACAAGGCAAATAGATCAAGGATAGATTCATATAGAGGACCAGGATTAGAAGAGGGACTGAGAATCCTTTCATTAATAAAAAGAAAGCTTAACATCCCCATTACAACTGATGTTCATTGCAGAACAGAGGTTGATAGTGTGAGGGAAGTTGCAGATCTAATCCAAATTCCAGCCTTTCTGTGCAGACAGACAGATTTAATTTTATCTTGTGCAAAAACAGGCCTTCCTATAAATATAAAAAAAGGGCAATTTATGTCTCCACAAGACATGAGGCATGTTATTCAGAAGGTAGAATCAGTTAAAGACGCTCAAATTATCCTAACAGAGAGGGGAACATTCTTTGGCTATAATAACCTTGTTGTTGATTTTAAAGCAATTCCTGTTATGCAGGGATTTGGCTGGCCTGTTATTTTCGATGCAACCCATAGTGCTTTAGATGCTAATTTTGTTCCTTGTTTGGTTCGTTGCGCAGTTGCCTGTGGTGTCAATGGTCTTTTTCTTGAAGTCCATCCAAACCCAAAAGAGGCACTCTGTGATAGTGCAAATATGGTTAATCTAGATGATCTCTATAACATTCTTAGACTTGCAAAGAAACTTTTATTAGCACACTCTAATTTTTCTTTAGGCAGTAGATAACTAATTTTATCCTCCAAAACTTTGTTGACAGATTTGGAGTTATGGAGTAAAATTTAACCAAAGAATAGAGGACTGAATGAAGATAGGAGGGTGGCAGGGTATATCGTTGATAGACTACCCAGAGAAAATTTCGTCCATTGTATTTTTCTCTGGTTGTAACATGAAGTGTGGTTTCTGTCAAAATCCTTCACTTGTAAAAAGTATAGAAGAGACAAAGGAGGATGTGGTTATAAATGCCATTATTGAGAGGAAAGATTTCATTGATGGAATTGTTTTGACAGGGGGAGAGCCAACAATACAAGATAGGCTTATAGATTTTTGCAAATATTTTAAAGATCATGGTTTTTCTATAAAGCTTGATACAAACGGCTATTTGCCAGATATGATAGAAAGACTTATTTCTATTGTTGACTATATTGCAATGGATATTAAAGCCGTATTTTCTGATTACGATAAGGTCTGCGGGATTAATGTGGATATAGAGAAAATAAAAGCATCTATGGAAATCATTAAAAATTCAACTATAGACTATGAATTCAGGACAACCTGTGTTCCAATAATTATTACAGAGGAAAAGATAGTAGAGATTGCAGGATATATTCCTTGGACAAAAAGGTATGTTCTTCAGCAGTATAGAAATGAAAATACCCTAGATCCAAATTTTTTAAATATCCGTCCATATCCTCCTGAGAAAATTCATAGGTTTGCTAGTTTGGCAAATGATTTTATCCATAATGTGGGGGTTGTTGGAGTATGATTAATAATTCTTTGCAGGATGTATTTTCAGAGCTTGAGACTAGCTTGATAAGGATAGAGATCCTTGTATTTTTTTCTAAGAATCCTTATGCAATGGACATTGGAAGGAAGTTTGCTCAATGGATTAGAAGGCCAGAGAGTAGTGTAATAACGGAGCTCGATTATCTGGCAAGGAAAGGCATTGTTGACAAAATGGGAGAGGGAGAAAATGCTATTTACTCCCTTGTATCTGACCTCGATATTGTTCAAGCTATTGATGAATTCGCAAAAACCCTTGCAAAAAGAAGGACTACTTGATGTTTAAGGATATTAGGGATTTTATAGCACACCTTGAAGAAAAAGGCTTGCTTTTAAGAATAAAAGAAGGGGTAGGTCCAGAACTTGAGGTTGCTTGTATTGTAAATAGGGTAGTGAAAGCTTGCGGAAAAGCCTTATTTTTTGAAAATCCCATTGGTTTTCAATATCCTATCGCAACCAATCTATTTGGAAGTGATGAAAGGGTAAGCATTGCAATAGGAGATATCCTTGATATCCAAAAAAGAATAAGTATGTTTATAAAACCATCTATTCCAAAAACAATGATTGACAAGGTAAAATTCATTCCAAAGCTTTATGAAATTTCCAAATTTATTCCAAAAAAAATATCGAATGCACCATCCCAGGAAATTGTTGTTGAGGAACCAGATTTATCTAAATTCCCTCACCTTAAACTATGGCCAAAAGATGGGGGAAAGTTTATCACATTGCCTTTAGTTTTTACAAAAGACCCAGATACTGGAATGCAGAACTGTGGGATATATAGGATGCAGGTATTTGATAAAAAGACAACAGGGATGCACTGGCATCCAAATAAGGATGGCGCAAGGCATTATAGAAAGTATAAAGAAAGGAAGGAAAAGATGCCTGTTGCTGTTAGTTTGGGTGGCCCGCCTTCTGTAATATTTTCTGCATGCTCTCCCCTTCCACCAGACTTTGACGAGATGATATTTGCCGGATTTCTTCAGAAAAGCCCTGTTGAAATGACAAGATGTAAAACGATAGAGATCGATGTCCCAGCTTATTCCGAGATTGTCTTTGAGGGGTATGTGGATACAGAAGAATTGAGGGATGAAGGTCCATTTGGAGACCATACAGGCTATTATTCAGAAATACATCCATTTCCTGTTTTCCATTTAACATGTATTACTCATAGAAAAAACCCAATTTATCCTGCAACGGTTGTTGGAAAACCACCAATGGAGGATTGTTTTATAGCAAGGGCTATATCAGAAATATTTCTTCCGGTTATAAAAATGCTTATTCCAGAAATCGTTGATATAAACCTGCCATTTGAGGGCGTGTTTCACAATCTGGCAATTGTTTCAATAAAAAAGGAATATCCTGGTGTTGTGAGAAAGGTTGCCTCAAGCCTTTGGGGACTGGGTCAGATGGCAAATACAAAGGTATTTGTCATTGTAGATAGCGATGTTAGTTTGGAGAATCTATCAGAGGTTGTTTGGAAGGTTTTGTCAAATATAGATCCAAGGCGCGATATATTCTTCGTAGATGGGCCGGTGGATATACTAGACCATGCAAGTCCATACTTTGGTTATGGTTCAAAAGTAGCAATAGATGGGACAAGGAAGACAAGAGAGGATGGAATTCAAAGATCTATACCAGAAGAGGCAATCCAAGATCCAAAAATAGAGGTACTTGTTGAAAAAAAGGATTATCAGGGATTATCACAAGTCTT
>DNCM01000028.1 GCA_003498085.1 bacterium | reverse complement strand
AAAGGCTAATAGCTAATGACTGTAACTATTCAGCTATTGGCTTCTAGCTATTAGCTTTAAAATTGGTAGAATGCTACAAGGACTTATAAAACGAATTAAAGAAGATTTAAAACCAAAAGCTAATAGCTAATGACTAAAGGCTGAATAGTTACGAAATAAGAGTCATTTTGTAAGTTCAAGGAATACCTCCTCAAGACTTTCATCCTTTGCCAGTTCTTTAGGTGGAGCATCTGCAATGAGACACCCTTTGTGTATTATTCCAACTCTATCTGCAAGTTCCTCAGCAAGGGATAGGCTGTGAATTGAAAGGAGTACTGTTGCGCCCTTCTTTGTCCTTTCTTTTAAGATTTTCTTTACCAAAAATATCGATTTTGGATCAAGGCCAACCATAGGCTCATCAACTACGATGCACGATGGATTATGCAGAAGCATGGCTACAAAGCATAATCTCTGTCTCATGCCATGAGAAAACTCCTCAATCAGAATATCCTTTTTACTACCTAGCTCAAACATCTCCAAAAGTTCTGCTCCATTATCCTTTACATTATAAATATCCATAATGAATTCCAAAAATTCCCTTGGTGTAAGCTTCTCATAGAGAAATGGTATGTCTGGAATATATCCAATAAACCTTTTTGCAAGGATTGAATGTGTATTTATATCATAGCCACCTACTTTTATCCTTCCAGATGTTGGCTTCAGAAGCCCACATATAAGTTTCAGGGTTGTTGTCTTTCCTGCACCATTTGGACCAAGGAGGCAAAAGAACTCGCCCTTTTTGACAGTAAGATTTAAATTATCAACAGCCTTTACATGTCCAAAAAATTTGGATAAATTCTCAAGCTCAATCATAACTATATAACCATCTCTTTAAAAAATCAATGGTACTCAAAAACCTCTAATTTAACATCGCCAACATAGCCTAAAAGACCGATCTGCTTATCTATATCACCTTCAATTAAAGGGATATGTGTCGCATCTGGTGGTAGTTGGTTGAATGTTGGGTCAATACTTACCCATTCTCCAATAAAGACCTTACACCAATTATGGTAGTAAAACTTTCCATCTTGATATGCAATACCAGCTACCATTTTTGTTGGAATGCCAAGTGATCTTGTAAGGGCAGTGAACAAAACAGAATGTTCATTGCAATCACCAGACATATTTTTTAAAACCTCAAGTGCCGATGGTATTGAGAAAGAAGGTTTTTTTCTAATATTTTTATAAATCCATTCCATAATTAAAATGGATACCTTCAGACTATCTTTTTCTTCTCCAACTATTGCACATGCTTTCTCTTTTATTTCCTTACTATTTGATTGAACAAATAGGTTCTCCTCAAGCCATTCAGTTTCTTCTTTAATTGGAAAGTTCTTACCATTCTTAGGAATTATCTCCTTTTTTATCTCAACAATATCGTCGTTCAATTTTGCCTTAATGTACTCTATCTTTCTTGGTTCTTCTATTGTGACATTCGAAGGGATAGAGGCAATTATCGATATATCAGGAAATTCTGGCTTAAATTCCCTTTCTTTTCTCTTGTCTTCGGCAATTGCAACCCATCCATATGGAAGCTCTGCCTTTAAAATCTTCCCTTCCTTTGTTGCATAGATATTAGCCTTAATACTCTGATATGTAACTTCAATAGGATAGACATCAAAAAGTTCTTCATTATGAGTAACGGTTGTTGCCTTATGAACTTTTAAGACGATCCTTTCCTTTCCTAAAATTCCAAACGGATCCCAGCTACCTATTGTATATCTTGCACCTTCTTTAATAGATGGAAGGCTAAACAAAGGAAATATCTCCCCACCAGGGATAAAATCATAAGCATCGAATGATTCTTTTTTTATCAAATTCCCTCCAGAATAAATACAAACTTCTATTTTCTCTTCCTTCCTTTCTCCCTTTGCCTCTATACTGTACATACCAGAAGAAATCTTCCATTCGAAAGAATCTAGCTTATATTTGTCATCTATGTATATGTCTCCTACGATATTGACGGATAATGGTATATCAAGCGAAGAGACAAAAGCTCTTGTTTCATTACTTATTCTAAAACCAACCCTGTCATCTTCCAATGTCCATGCATCGATATATGACTTTGAAAATCCTATTTTTTTGTCATTCATATATAAACCAAGGTATTCCTCGCGATAGGGATCTTTTTTTCCAAGTATATCATAGTAAGAGATTGGCTGACTGAAAAAAAGTATCCCTTCTTTTTTCAATAGAGCAAGCATTACCACCAACCAAATAAAGAAAATTATAAACCTTAATACCTTCATAAAAACTAAATATATCAAAGCTTGACAGAAAAAGCAAGCCTATGATATAAAAGATACTATGATAATAGACTACCATGGGTCTTATTCAGAAGAGGCATTTCATTCAATACTTTACCTTATGGCGAAAATACAAGCACCCGACTTATACCTTACTTCAGGAAATTATCCAACTATAAGAGATAAGAGAGACCGCAGACTTTATGAAATAAATAAGTATTTTGAGAAAGAAAAATATCCAATCCTTGAGCCAAAGGATATAGAAAATATTGTTTTTATTATAACTGGAAAAGAACATCTTGGAAGGAGAGAATTCGATACGAGTTATTCATTAAAGAATGAGGCATATTTTCGTGTCCATATCTATTCTTTGGTTGGCAAGCTTAGCTTAGCTATAAGGTTTATTCCAGCAAAGATACCCGATCTATCCTCCCTCTCATTTTCTCCAGAAGTAGAAGAAAAACTTAGGATGGTATGTACACACAAAGATGGTTTGGTGCTTGTAACGGGTCCAACTGGCTCTGGAAAATCAACAACCGTAGCTAGCGTGATGAATGAGATGAGAAAAACACGGTCACTAAGTATTGTTACGATCGAGGACCCGATAGAGTTTGTTCATAAAATAAAAGTAAATGGAGAGGATGGCTTAGTTGATGTTATAATTCAACAGCAAGTTGGAATCGATGTTCCAACATTCTACGATGGAATAGTTGCATCATTAAGAAAGCATCCAAATGTTATCCTTTTAGGTGAGATAAGGGGAAAGGATGAGATGGCAGAGGCAATAAATGCTGCAAACACAGGGCACCTTGTCCTTGGAACATTGCATACAAGGAATGCTATTCAGACGATTGAAAGAATTATAGCATTAAGAAGCGATATTCCAAAAACTGAGGCATACAAGGAAGTAGCCTCCATAATGAGGGTATTCATTTCACAGCAATTAGTTCCAAAAATTGATGGAAGTGGATTTATACCAGTTTGTGAAATACTAGCAAATACACCATATGTCTCTGATATAATAGAAAAGGGTGCAAACTTTATGGATATGAAAGAAGCATTAGATGGAAAGACACGTTCACCAGAGATAATAAGTCTAAATGAAGATTTGTTTACCAGATGGCAGAGAAAAGAGATTGATAGAAAAATAGCTTTATCGGCTTCATATAACAAAGTAGACCTTGACCTTCGCATGAGGAAGTTTGGAGTACCCTGGGAAGAAAAAAGAAAGGAAGAAAAAGAGGAAGAGGAAAGGTTTGGGGAAGGTGGCTTCTAATATAATCATTACTATTGATGGACCATCTGGCTCTGGAAAAACAACAGCTGCAAAACTCGTTGCAAAAAAACTAAATCTTAATTATTGCAACTCAGGAAATGTATATAGGGCAATAACATACCTTGCATTATCAAAAAATATAGATATCTCTTCTGAAAAAGAAATTATGAAGTTATTTTCTGAAAAAGAGATAGTTATAAAAAATGATTCGGTATACTTCGATGATTCTGATATTACTCCATACTTTCGAAATAAAGATGTTTCAGAGAATGTGTCGACCATTGCATCTTACAAGGAAATAAGGGACTATGTAACAAATATCTTAAGAAAGCAAGTAAAGGGAAACGGCATCGTCATGGAAGGAAGAGATATTGGTTCATTTGTCTTTCCGGATTGTCCATTCAAGTTTTACCTTGATGCAGGACTTTCTATAAGAAAAGAAAGAAGGCTAGATGACAGTGAAATTGAAGAAAGAGACAAAAAGGATTCATCAAGACTATATGCCCCCCTTGTCAGATCAAAGGATAGCCTCCTTATTAAAACAGATGATATACCATCTGATATGGTATCAGAAAGGATAATAGAAAAGGTAAGATTTCATTTTAAGAAAAACTATCTTTACTTCTTAGCAAGCGTAATACTTCCACTATTTTTCAAAATATTCTTAAGACTTAGTGTTTTTGGAGCAGACAATATCCCAAAACAAGGACCCTTCATGGTTGCCTCAAACCACTTAAGCTTCCTTGACCCACCAGTTATAGGGATAGCTTTTTCAAAAAGGGAATTGCACTATTTTGCAAAAAAGGAGCTTTTTATACCCATTTTTGGATGGCTAATTAGTAAATTAAATGCACACCCAGTAGATAGGAGTGGGTTCAATAAGGAAACAATAAAAAATGTTATCAAAATCCTTGAAAATGGTGGAGCTGTCCTTATCTTCCCAGAGGGAACAAGGGGAGGGAAAAAAGCAGAACCAGGTATTGGAATGATTACATACCTTTCCAACAAAAATATAAGGACACCAATTATCCCTGTAAAAGTAATAGGAACAGATAAAGCACTTGGGAGGGGAGAGATCATCATAAAACCAAGAAAAACAACTGTTATAATAGGAAGACCAATTGAACCAGAAAATCTTCCCCTTAAAGACTATCAGAAAACAGCCGAGATAGTTATGAAGAAAATAGAGACGCTGTGATTAAAGTAGCAGATGGTTCTGGTTTTTGTTCTGGAGTCAAAAGGGCAATAGGATTGGCATTTTCTTCTTCAGAGAAAGGTAAAAATATCTATACCCTTGGCCCTATCATTCATAACCCGCAGGTTGTTTCTTTATTAAAAGAAAAAGGGGTATTAGCTGTTTCTTCTATTGATAATATTCCATCTGGTATAGTTATATTCCGTTCTCATGGTGTCCTTCCTGATGATTATAAAAAGGCAAAAGAAAAAGATCTTACTATACTTGATGGGACCTGTCCAATTGTCGCAAGGGTCCAATCACTTGCAAAAAGTCTTTTTGAAGATGGTTATACTGTTGTTATTCTTGGTGACCCAAATCATCCGGAGGTAAAAGCAATTGTTGGAAATGCCCCCTCTTCCATTGTAATAAAAAAACCAGAGGATGCAATGCTTATAAAGAAAAAGAAAATAGGTCTAATAAGCCAAACAACACAAAGTATGGGTGAGTTCAAAAAAATAGCATCCATCATTCTTGATAGGGTTCATTGTCTTAAGATATACAATACGATATGTAAGGCGGTTTTGAGGCTTCAAGAAAAAACAATCTCTTTGGCAGAAAAAAGCGATGTATTTTTTGTTATTGGAGGAAAAACAAGTGCAAACACAAAGAGGCTTTTTGACCTTTCTTGCAAAATAAACCCAAATGTTTACCATGTTGAAAGAAAAGATGAGATTAAACCACAATGGCTTACTGGAAAGAAAAGGATAGGTATTACGGCAGGAACATCAACGCCACCATGGGTTATCGATGAGGTAGTAGAAAAAATAAAGCTTATTACACAAAATTAACTAAGGATTGCTTTTATCTCGTCTTCTTCAAGGATTTCTTTTTCAATTAATGCATTTGTCAGTTTATCAAGTTTTTTTCTATTTTCAGAGATAAGTTTGAGTGCCTTATTATAGCATTCTTTAACAATAGAAGCCTGTTCCTCGTCTATCTTTGCTGCAATTTCCTCGCTGTAGTTCTTCTCTTTAAGGAAGTCCCTTCCCAAAAATACCTCCTCATGCCTTTTTCCAAATGTTAATGGTCCAAGTCTACTCATTCCATACTCACAAACCATTTTTCTTGCCATCTCATTTGCCTTTTCGATGTCATTCTGCGCTCCTGTTGTTATATCAGAAAATACGATCTCCTCTGCGCACCTTCCACCAAGAAGGACGGTTAACTTATCCAAAAGCTCTGTTTTTGTAACAAGATACCTATCTTCGGTTGGTAATTGGAGTGTATAACCAAGTGCCGAAACACCTCTTGGCATGATGGATATCTTGTGAATAGGGTCTGTTCCTGGGATAAGATGAGCAATAAGTGCATGTCCTGATTCATGAAATGCAACTATTTTTTTTTCCTTCTCAGAGATTAGCTTGCTTTTCCTTTCAGGTCCAGCTATTACTCTATCTATTGATTCCTCAAGCTCCTTTAATGTTATCTTTTTTTTGTTTCTTCTTGCGGCAAGAAGCGCTGCTTCATTTATAAGATTTGCCAAATCAGAACCAACAAACCCTGGTGTCCTCCTTGCTATAATCCTAAGATTCACATCCTTTGTCAATGGCTTTCCCTTTGCATGCACCTTTAGTATACCTTCCCTTGCATTTATATCTGGTGTATCAACAACAATATGTCTGTCGAATCTTCCGGGACGTAACAGAGCAGGATCTAAGACATCTGGCCTGTTTGTTGCGGCAAGTACAATCAAACCCTCCTGCGTATGAAATCCATCCATCTCAACTAACAATTGATTGAGGGTCTGCTCCCTCTCATCATGACCTCCGCCAATACCAGCACCCCTCTGTCTTCCAACAGCATCTATCTCATCGATGAATATAATACAAGGTGCATTTTTTTTCCCCTTATCAAACAAATCCCTGACCCTTGCTGCACCAACGCCAACAAACATCTCAACAAAATCAGAACCACTCGCTGAGAAAAACCTAACCCCAGCCTCTCCAGCAACAGCTTTTGCCAATAAAGTCTTCCCTGTCCCAGGTGACCCTACAAGCAATACGCCTTTTGGGATCTTGGCCCCTAGCTTTTCAAACCTCTTTGGATCTTTTAAAAATTCAATAATTTCCTTAAGCTCCTCCTTTGCCTCGTCTACACCAGCAACATCTTTAAAGGTTATTACCTGCCCATTCTCCTTTGAGAAAAGTTTTGCCTTACTCCTTGCAAACGAAAATGGGTTCGGCCCCCCCTTCACATTTCTAAAAAATATAAGCCAAAAAAGAAAGATAAAAAGGAATGTCGGAAGGATTGTTGTCCATAAAAAGTTCATGAACGAATGAACGCCTGAAACATCCTCTCCACGGAAACTTACTCCATGCACCTTTAAAAATGGAATAAGATTTTCATCCCTGTATGGGATTTTTGTAATAAAAGGGATAACCGTTGCTTTTTCAACGATCTTTCCAGAAATCCTATTCTCAGTAATAACTACTTCCCGTATTTCTCCCTTCTCTATTAGATTTAAAAAATCGGAATATGCTATCGATTTCGGTGCCTCTGGCGGTTTTATTTTTATATTGGAAAGGAGGATTATACCTATCAATATGATAAAAATCCACAAAAAAGTTTTTTTCATAGCATTCACAAAAATAGTTTATGCTATAACAAAAGAAAAGTCAATGACCCAACCTTTACGAAAAATTAAGGATTCTTGAGAAATTAGTCTAATGTAGCGATATATGGAAGGCTTCTATATTCCTCACTACAATCCAGTCCATAGCCAACAACAAACCTATTCGGAATGGTAAAGCCTACATAATCTGGGATAAAATCTACTTTTCTTCTTTCTGGTTTGTCCAGGAAGCAACAAACTTTAAGACTTTTTGGATCTTTCTCTGCGAGAAATTCCTTGATAAAACTTAATGTAATCCCTGTATCAACGATGTCCTCAACAACAAGGACATCTTTGCCCTTAAGATCAATTGAGCAAGAAAGTTCAAGATTTATCTCCCCTGTGGTTTCTTTTCCCTTATAACTTGATACCTTGATAAAGTCTATATATACAGGACAGGTTAGCTGGCGGACAAAGTCTGCCATAAAAACAAATGCACCCTTAAGAACCCCAATTACAACCAAACCATTCTCATATTCCGATGAGATTTTTTCAGCTAATTCCTTTACTTTTCTTTTAATATCATTCCTTGGAATAAAAACTTTCATTTTTTTATGATAACCTTATTATAAATCTTATGTCAAGAATTGACAAAAGGAGTAGTCTTAAGGTAAGATTTCTCCATGCTTATTGATTCTTACGAAAGTTTAAAGATTAATTACATAAATATTATTTTAGTGAATGAATCATGCCGTGAATGGAGAGGTGCTGGAGCGGCCGAACAGGCACGCCTGGAAAGCGTGTGATGGACAAAATCCGTCCAAGGGTTCGAATCCCTTCCTCTCCGAATTAAAAAGTAGTAAAAAATACTAGACATACATATTGTCAAATTTTATAATTTTTTTATGAAGAAAAAAGTAAAAAGAAAATCGCAATGGTTTAAGGCAAGAAAAAGTTGTATTTTTTGTCGTGATAAGGTAAAGGATATTACTTACTTTGACTACGAGAGGTTAAAAAAGGAAATATCTGAGCGAGGAAAAATCCTTCCAAGGAGGGTTACAAAAAACTGCGCAAAACATCAAAGGATGATTACATCTAGTATTAAACAGGCAAGACAACTTGCTCTTCTTTCCTATACAAGGAGATGAAAGTAATCCTTCTTGAAGAAATAGAAGGTAAGGGAAAGCCTGGGGATATTCTCGAACTTTCTTCTGGATTTGTCCGTAATTTTATCCTCCCAAAGAAGCTTGCGATTTTAGCAACAGATAAAAACCTTAAGCTCATAAAGGAAATAAAGGAAAGGGAAGAAAAAAGGAAAGAAGAAGAAAGAAAGAAAAAGGAGGCATTAAAGGAACGGTTGGAAGGCCTAGTAATTACTATAAAGAAAAAAGCAGGTAGTGATGATAGAATGTTTGGGCAAGTAACATCAGAGGATATAAAAACTAGCCTCCTTTCTTATGATATAGAAATCGACAAAAAAGACATTGCGCTCTCTGATATAGGAATTAAGGCGCTTGGCGAGCACCAAGTTGTAGTTAAACTAGGTTATGATATAAAGGCAAATCTTAAGGTCATAGTTGAAAAGGAGGAGTAATGTTAGATACCCTTCTTGTTCCTCAAGATAGGCTTCCACCCCAGGCACTGGATGCAGAAATATCTCTCCTTGGTGCTATGCTGATGGACAATGAGGCAATAGGTGAAGTAGTCGAAATTGTACATGAGGAGGATTTTTATAGAGAAGCCCATAGAAGGATATATAAGGCAATCATTAACCTCTGGGAAAGAAATGAACCGGTTGACCTTGTTACTCTATCTGACGAGCTGAACAAAGAGGGCGTTCTTTCCACAATTGGTGGTGCGGCATATCTTACAATGCTAATCTCTTCTGTCCCAACCTCTGCAAACATCCGGTATTATGCAAAGATAATAACAGAAAAATCTGCCTTAAGAGGTCTTATCCAAGCTGCATCCCAGATAACTCAGATTGCATATGTTCAACAAGGAGAAGTTGAGAATATATTAGATAAAGCAGAGCAGCTTATTTTTAATATTGTCTCAAAAAGAGTAAAAGGTGGTTTTGTTGTTTTGGGCGATATGTTAAAGCCAGAAAATATTGAAGCCCTATGTACCCATAAATTACATATTACAGGTATCTCTACAGGATTTACCCTCCTTGATGAACTAACTGCAGGACTCCAGCCATCTGATCTAATAATTATCGCAGGTAGACCATCTATGGGGAAGACGGCATTAGCATTATCAATTGCCCAACATGCTGCTATCAAGGAAAAAAAGCCTGTTGGCATTTTTTCCTTTGAAATGAGCCAAGTACAGCTTGTTTTGAGACTTTTGTGTGCAGAAGCAAGGGTAGACGCCCACAGATTAAGAATAGGTCAGCTTACAAAGCCAGAACTTCCAAGGATCTCTCTTGCAGCGGGAACTCTTAGGGAGACAGAAATCTACATCGATGATACAACACCAATGTCAGTAATTGATATAAGGGCAAAAGCAAGGAGGCTTAAAGCAAAACACAACATTGAACTCCTCATTATTGATTATCTCCAATTAATTGAGGGAAGAAGGGATCTTGAAAATAGACAACAAGAAATATCAGAAATCTCGAGGTCTCTTAAGTCATTAGCAAAGGAACTAAATATACCAGTCATTGCTTTATCACAACTTTCCCGGGCAATGGAGATTCAAAGGAGAAAACCACAACTTTCAGACCTTAGAGAATCTGGTGCGATTGAGCAGGACGCAGATCTTGTTTTATTCGTCTATAGGGAAGAATATTACAAACCAACAGAGGAAAATGAGGGGATAGCAGAGATAATCATTGGAAAACAAAGGAATGGGCCAACCGGAACCATAAAACTTGCCTTTCTAAAATCCTATGCAAAGTTTGAAAACCTTGCAAGGGTTACAGAATGATATCATATTTTTTTGAAGAGATCGGAAGGATTTCTTTGCTTACGAAGGCAGTTTTTGTCCTTCTTGTAAGATCTATTATTGAAAAAAGGTTTATAAAATTTGAGAATTTTAGGCCTATTTTTACTCCAACAACCCGCAGGATTGTCTATCACCTTGTCAATATCGGTGTAAATACTTTACCAATATTATTTGTTGTTTCTGGATTCTTTGGGATGGTTCTTGCATACCTTGGCTATAATCAATTTAGAAGAATAGAGATGGAAATTTACACAGGAGCCTTAGTTGGTACATCGATGCTTACAGAGGTAGGTCCTGTAATCGCCGCGGTTTTAATTGCTGGAAGAATAGGCTCGCAAGCCTCTGCTGAAATTTCTTCAATGAAAACAACCCAACAGATCGATGCCCTTGAAACACTTGCAGTTAATCCAATTGAATATCTCGTCCTTCCAAGATTTATTGCAACAGTTCTTATGATGCCTGTTTTGGGTATATTTGCCGATGCTATTGGAATTATGGGTGGCTATGTCGTAGGTGTTTTAATGTTTGGATTAAAAAGTGAGCTTTATATAACAAAGATGTTGGATTTTTTGAAGGTTTCAGATTTAACATACGGTTTAATAAAAACCATATTCTTCGGCGCAATAATTATAATTATAAGCTGTTATAAAGGGTTTCGTGCAAAGGAAGGTGCAGTTGGTGTTGGAGAAGCAACGACATCTGCGGTTGTTGTTTCTATTGCAGTAGTATTAGTTGCAGATTATTTTTTGACTGTTATATTATTTTAATGATTAAAATCCAAGATATTTGGAAGTCTTTTAGAAAGAAATCAGTCCTTAAAGGCGTTAATCTCGATATAGAGGAAGGAAAAACCTGTGTCATATTAGGAGGTTCAGGGTGTGGGAAAAGTGTCCTTTTAAAACTCATCGTTGGTTTATTGAAGCCAGACAGGGGAAATATTACCGTATTTGGACAGGATATAACGAGATTAAGCAAGATTGAATTAATGAAAATGAGACAGGTGTTTGGCGTTGTGTTCCAGGAGGGAGCCCTTTTTGACTCCCTAAATGTTCTTGAGAATGTTGGATTTTTTTTATTTGAACATACAAATATGCCGGTTCCTGAGATAAAGATGAAAGTAAGGGATAGCCTATCCCTTGTTGGTCTTTCGGGTATTGAAAATTTATACCCATCAAACCTATCCAGCGGAATGAAAAAAAGAGTGGCGTTGGCAAGGGCGATTATCATGAAGCCAAGAATAATTCTATACGACGAGCCAACAACCGGCATAGATCCACCAACTGCTTATGGAATAA
>DNCM01000029.1 GCA_003498085.1 bacterium | reverse complement strand
CTTTTCATCTTCGGTTAAGATAGGTTGTGGGAAGTCATAAAAAAATTTTCTATGTCCAATGCCAATACCGTCTTTTATGTAGATCCCGAAATCATCAGGGCCACGATGAGAAAGCACAGAAGACATCCTTTCTATTAAAGATTTGTCTACGGGAGAGCCGTCAAGGTTTAATTTTCCTGTGATTCCACACATTAAGGTCTTTCTATTGTTATAGATTGCATTATGACATCTTTTATAGGCCTGTCGCGGTCATCCCTTCTAACCTGCGAGATTTTAATGACAACATCCATTCCCTCAAGCACCTGACCGAAGATCGTATGTTTTCCATCGAGCCAGGGTGTTGGTGCGACAGTGATAAAAAATTGAGAACCATTTGTGTTTGGGCCTGCATTTGCCATGGAAAGAATTCCTGGCCTATCATGTTTTAGATCTGGATGGAATTCATCGTCAAATATATAGCCTGGCCCACCAGCACCTGTTCCTGTTGGGTCTCCTCCTTGAATCATAAAACCAGGAATTACCCTATGGAATATCACATTATTGTAAAATCCACTTTCTGCAAGCTTTACAAAATTTTCTACTGTTCTTGGTGTCTCCTCATGAAATAATTCCAAAACGATCTCGCCCATATTCGTCTTTATTTTTGCCTTAAGCGGTTTTATCTCCTGTATTTGGGAAGAAAGAACCCAGCCTGTAATGCTTATCTTTGTCCATTTCCCAGACTTTTCTAAAGCTTTTGCTTGTGAAAGTAAGGTTCCAATCCTTGTTTCTGTTCCTTTTTCCTTGTATATTGCAACACCCCCTTTTCTTGGACAGACTTTGATGGAATGGCCCATGCTTGCTATTACAATAAACAGAATCAAAAATCCTTTCATTTCCTAACCTCCTTAATAATTTTAATTATTTTAACTTTTAAATAAAAAAGAAGTCAAATTTTAAAAAGCACTTTGCAAATAACCTTCTTTTTATATAAAATTTTAAAGATGAATAGCAGGGATGCAATTTTATACGAAAAAGAGTATCTGTGTCCAACATATACAAGGCCTGATGCCCTCTTTGTTAAGGGTATAGGCTCTCGGGTTTATGATGCAGAAGGAAATTCATATTTAGATCTTGTTGGAGGACTAGGCGTCCTATCACTTGGTCACTGTCATCCTGTCTTTGTTGAGGAGATAAAACTTCAACTTCAAACCCTCATTCATACATCAAATCTATACCACACAGAACTACAGCTCCTATTAGCAAAAATGCTTTCAGAGCTTTCTCTTGAGGGTAAAGTCTTTTTTGCAAATTCAGGGGCAGAGGCAAATGAGGCTGCTATTAAACTTGCAAGACTATACAGAGATGGAAGGTTTAAGATTCTTACGGCGGAGGGTTCATTCCATGGAAGGACCTTGGCAACTCTATCCGCAACAGCTCAGGAAAAAGTACAAAAAGGATTTAAGCCTTTGGTTCCTCATTTTTCTCATTTTGAATTTAATAATTTATCATCAATAGAAATAGACGAAGAAACATCTGCAATTATGGTTGAGCCAATTCAGGGAGAGAGGGGCGTTTATCCTGCAGATAAAGAATTCCTTGAGGGATTAAGAAAATTGTGCAATAAAGAGGATATTCTCCTTATCTTTGATGAGGTGCAAACAGGAATTGGAAGAACAGGAAGTCTTTTTGCTTATCAGGAATATGGAGTGATACCAGATATAATAACCCTGGCAAAGGGTCTTGGTGGCGGGATACCTATTGGTTGTATGATTGCAAGAAAAGGCTTAGGTGAACTTTTGGGTCCTGGTATGCATGCATCAACACTTGGGGGTAATCCAATTGCAACAAGGGCAGGTTTGTCTGTTTTGTCTATTCTAAACAAAGAGCTTCTGGCCGGTGTTCGTGAAAATGGTAATTGTTTAAAAGAGAAACTCAGAAGGCTTCCCCGGATAAAAGAAGTAAGAGGTATGGGGCTTATGATTGGAATAGAAATAGACGGTGATGCAAATAGTGTAGTAAAGATGTGTTTTAAAAATGGATTGCTTGTAAATGCTCCAAATTCTTCTTGCGTAAGACTTCTTCCACCCCTTATAATTACAAAGGAAGAGATAGACGAAGGGGTTTCAATACTTAAGAGGGTTTTGAATGGACTTTAAAGAAAAGGATAAGAAGGTAAGGAGTGTTCTTGTAAAGAGGCTTTTTCTTTTAAAAGAAGGGCTTGATGAAGTATTGAGGGGACTTGACGATGAATGTAGGTTAAATGAATCAAAAAAGGTTCTTTCTCTTATAAAAGTGGTAGATGAGACCTGCGATGCGATAAGATTTACAAACTATGGATATACTGATGTAGTCCTTTCAGACGAGGAAAGGATAGAAGAGAAACAAAGAGAGATGTTTTCAGTTCTTGAAGAGGTAGAGAAAAAACTTAAGGTTTCTCCAAAGGATTCAGATTTTCTTCTCCATATCAAAAATGCAGAAGAGGGAGTAAATTACTTAAAAAGCATCCACCAGGAGATAGAGAGTATGGTTACGGCACTAATTCCAAAAAGAAAGAAGCGGTTTTTAGAAGAGGTTGAATAAATTTTTTATGCAAATAAAGTTTATAAGGGCTGAAAAACTTTTTTAATTTTTAATCGAAAGAAAACCTTGGTATTGACAAAACACAAGAAAATAGCTAAACTTTTTTTATGGAAAATATTAAAATTTTTTCTGGAAGGGCAAATACGCAACTAGCAGAAGAAATAGTTAGCTATCTTAGAATTCCACTTTCAGGAATAGAGATTGGCGATTTTTCTGATGGTGAAACATATGTCAGGATAAAAGAAAATGTGAGAGGTGCGGATGTCTATGTGATTCAGCCAACATCGCCACCAACAAACTTAAACCTTATGGAGCTTCTTATAATCATAGATGCTCTAAAGAGGTCATCTGCAAGGAGGATCACTGCAGTCATTTCGTACTTTGGCTATGCAAGGCAGGATAGGAAAGTAGAGCCACGTGTTCCCATCACATCAAAGCTTGCTGCAAACCTTATTACAACTGCAGGTTGTTCTAGAATATTGACAATGGATCTCCATGCGGGCCAGATTCAGGGTTTTTTTGATATACCTGTTGACCACCTATTCTCATCGCCAATAATTATTGATTATTTTAGAAAAAAAGGAAGTAACATGATAATTGTCTCCCCAGATACAGGGGGTGTTGAAAGGGCAAGGGCAGTTGCAAAAAGGCTTAATGCAGGACTTGGTATTATAGATAAAAGAAGGCCAGAAAAGAATAGATCAGAGATTTTAAATGTTATCGGGGATGTTTATAATAAAAATGTTATTATCTTTGACGACCTTATTGATACAGGTGGAACAGTTGTAAATGCAGCTAGGGTTTTAAAAGAAGAAGGGGCTTTAACCGTTCATGTTGCATGTACACACCCGGTTCTTTCTGGAAATGCTCAAGAAAGGATTGATGCATCAGAGATAGAGGAGGTTGTTGTTTGTAATACGATTTCGATAAAGGAAATAAAAACAAAGAAAATAAAAGTTCTTTCTGTTGCCAATCTATTTGGTGAGGCTATAAAGAGAACAAATGAGGAAACATCCATAAGTTCTCTGTTTGATTAAGATGGAAGAGAATATTTTGCGTATAGAAAAAAGGGAGATTGGGACAAAGGGAAGGCTTACAGATTTAAGGAATAAGGGCTATCTTCCAGGTATTCTGTATGGAGCAAAAAAAGAATCCATCCCTTTTTATGTAGAAAAAAGAAAACTTTTCTTTTTTATCCATAGAAAAATGCCTATTTTTGATATTATGATAAATGGGAAAAGAGAACATGTTCTTATAAAGGAGAAACAAGTAGACCCCATCAAAAACCAAATAATCCATATAGATCTCATGAGAGTCAGTTTAAAAGAAAAAATAGAGGTTAATGTTGAAATAACCCCTGTTGGTGTTCCGCGTGGAGTGGAGGAAGGTGGAGTTTTTGAACAACACATTTATCAGCTTGGTATAAAATGCTTTCCTTCAAATATTCCAGAGAAGTTAGAAGTCGATGTAGGTAATTTGAAAATTGGGGATATGTTTTTCATAAGTAATCTTCCTGAATATGAAGGGATAGAGATTTTTGAGGATAAGGATAAGCTTCTTTTTTCAATAATTGCCCCAAGGATTAAGAAGGAAGAGGAGGTTACTGTTGAGGAAGAATCGATAGAACCAGAGGTTATAAAGAGGGGGAAGAAAGAAAAAGAATTGGAAGAATAGCCTCTGTACTACTAAACTAACCTTTTTATCATAATGTACCCATTGTTATTATTTGTTGGGCTAGGGAATCCAGGCCCTCTATACAAAAAAACAAGGCATAATCTGGGTTTTCGGGTAATTGACATTTTAAGTAAGGAACTAGGAATAAAGCTTAAAAAGGATAAAGATGGTTCAATTGGATGTGGAAAGATCGATGATGCCCAAATATTTTTTGC
The DNA here is from genome assembly GCA_003498085.1 of bacterium. GTDB lineage: Bacteria > UBA9089 > UBA9088 > UBA9088 > UBA9088 > UBA9088. The sequence continues at coordinate 19,586 of DNCM01000029.1, read as the reverse complement.
AAAACCCAATTGTTTTATGAATAAAAGCGGGATAAATGTTTTATCCATATACCAAAGATTAAAACCAAATCTTTTTGTTCTTATATATGATGATATGGATATTGAGCCTGGTAGGATAAAAATAAAAAAAAGTGGAGAATCTGCAGGACATAAAGGAGTTTCCTCCGTTATTTTTCACCTTAAGACAAAGGAATTTCCAAGAATAAAGGTTGGGATTGGAAAGCCAAAAGACCAAGACCCTATTGACTATGTTCTTGGTGTACCGGGAAAAGATGAGAGAAAGCTTTTGGATAAAGGATGCCAATTAGCAAAAAATGCTTGTATAATGATTACAAAAGAGAGTTTGGATAGGGCGATGAGCGAGTATAATAGATCGTAATATACTACATTATCTAACAGATAGCAATCTTATTCCAATAGACATATAAATTATATTCATTGCCCATGGAGAAAGTAAAGAAGAAGCATTGAGGGATGAGAAAAAGAAAAAGCCTTGCCAATACAAGAAAGAGATGAGCAAGCCAATTCCAATGCTTCCATAAGAAGCAAATTTTAAATTACTCATTATTATTCCAAGGCCAAGGATTGAAAGGACGATACTACTGAAGCAGATTGCTATCCTTTTATGAAACTCTCTGACATATTCATTGTTTTCCATTCTAAGTTTATTTGTAAGTAAAATACAAGACAAAATCTTGCTTAATCTTGTTGTGTTGTCTAGAGGTAAAGATAATAGAAGCAACTCATTGGGACTTAGGAAAAACGGAATGTTTGAGATCTCCTTTTCTATTTTTACCTCACCATCCTTTATTTCCCTTTCTATTCCACCCTTAAGATACCACATACCATTCTTGTATTCTCCTATTTTTCCCAAGATAAGTAAACCTTCACTTTGAATCCTTATATCCTTTATGATATTCCCGTCTATTTCAGAAATCGCTATAAAGAAATCACCTATTTTAAGATTTATTGCTTTTTTCTCGTAAAATTGCTCCTTTTTTATTCTTTTTTTAAGCAAGTAATAAGAAAGTTTTGCACGGGGTACAAGAAATTCCATGACAAAAAAGGATGTTATGGAAAAAAAAAGAAAAAAAGAAAAAACAGGGATAACAACTGATATGGATTTTATTCCCGATGAAAAAAGACAGGTAAGTTCTCTTTTTGAGACAAGCCTTGTTGATGTAGAAAGGACAGCAATAACTCCTGCGGTTGGAATAGTTAATATAAGGTTTTCTGGAACTCTTGCCATTATATATTTAATAATGAGGAAAAGATCTGGTTTATATGTAAGAAACATCTCAAGGCTATTAAAATAATGGCCAATAATAAGGATGCCTTGGAGAAGAATAAGTGCAATAAAAAAAGGCTTGATTAAAATAGAAAGAAGATAGAGAGTAAGAAGCTTCATTTTAGTCTAAACTAAGAAAGAAAATAAAAATATAAAAAAATAATTAAAGCTACAAATCCGAATATACTTTTTGATACAGACATCACTTCATCTTAATCGCTTATATAGCAATATATCTGGATTGGGAGTTTTCCACCACCAAGGATAGTTTTTTCCAAAGAAAAGTTTAACCCCAAAGACCTCCGGATGCCTTTCAAACCTTTTTATTTCACAATATTGGAATTTTAAGATTGACCTAAACCCATCCGGAATAGAATCATTCTCTGACTCAACAAAATATTTGGGCAAAGGATCAATTCTGCCATTTTCATCTATCCAGCTAACTTTGTATTCAAGTATATTTATAGGAGGATGAGCATACGGGGTCGGTTCTCTTCTAAACCCAATAGACTCACCCTTTTCTATATTTTTTACAATCCATTTCCCTGCTTCGGTCTTTATATCTCTTCCTGCAAATACCCTATCATAAGATAAGGAATATAAAAATGTGTAGATAGAAACAAACAAAATAATAATAAGAGTAATGTGCCTTATCATCCTTCCTCCTTTTAAACCAATTCCCAAAACCCTTGCAGATAAAAGGATGAGAAATGGCAATATATAGATTCCATAGTGAATAAAACGATATGTGGTTGCTGTGATAAAAAAGAATAGAGGAATAATATAGGAAAGGATTAAATAATCTATTTTCTCTCTTTTATAAAAAGAGTATAAAATCCCAGCTATTACAACAACAAACAATGGTAAACCAAAACCTGCAGGTAGGCTTACTTTAGAGTAGGAAAGAATACGGTCAAAGGAAAAATTAGGTGGAACACACCTTGACAAAAACATATATTCAGAAAAAGCTTCTTTTAAGGAAACCAATAGATATGGATTAACAATTATGAATCCTATTATTGCAGATAGGATTGACAGAATTATGGATTTTTCAAACAAAGAGCGAATTGATATTTTTGTAGATATTCGTTTAATTAAATGTGCTATTGGTATACAAATGAAGATTGTGCCGAACGGAAGTAGTATTCCACCCGCAATTCCCGCAAAGAGCCCTGCCAGGATATAATTGGAAATCTTATCAGAGTAAAGAACCTTACAAGTCCAATAAAACGATAAGAGAAAAAAGAAAAGATTGAAAACATAAGGTTTTAAATAATGAGCATAAATAATCACAGCTGGTAGCAAGCTCAAAAAAAGACCAGCAATTAAACCCGTTCTTTTATCATAAAGAAAAGAGCCAATCAGATAGATTATGTATATCGCCAAAACCCCTATCAAAGCACCAACAAGTCTGCCAATAACAAAAAACTTTCCCATCTCACCTGGGTGTAAAAAATAGTATGTAGTATCAGGGGTTAAGGTAAGAAGGTTTAGAAGAGCCGCAATCTTTATACTAAATCCAATTAAATAGATATATAACCCTCCATAACTAAACATATGGGGATTAAAGTCTAATTTACTTGGATTCATATTCCCTAGGCTTGCTAAAACAGCTTGCTCGTCCGGATAGCAAGAACGAATAAGGAATGAGCGGGCTGAGCCTATGTGAAATTTGGATATCTCGTGTTCAATACCGTCTAGTGTTATTCTATACATTTCATTTTTAAAACCAACGGGTCCACTTCCAAAATACTCTGTCCTTTGGTATATCTCGTCTCTTGTTTCTTTCATTATTTTGGAAAGCCCTTTAATTTGAGATTCGGAAAAAACCAGATTTGTCCTTTCTTTACTAGGTAAGCCTCCCCATATCCCCCATATATTTAAAAACAAGGAAATAAACAGAATGATTCCCAGTAAAAATCTATTCATTATTTTTCTTTTCTAAAATCTTTTTGGAGAGTAAAGCAAGCTCTTGGATTAGCAAGATATTTTTATTATTTAAATTGTTTATTTTAACCACAAGTCTATATAAATAAACAAATATAATCAATAACAATAAACTAAAGAGCACGACAAATGGGAATGCAACACCAAATAACCTAGCAAGGAACTCTGAAAATTTAGGAAATAGCACGAAAATAGAGGGAATTATGGCAACAGACGATAGTAGCAAGAAATCATAAAGGTCAATAGCATTTTTAATGGTATTCTTCAGAAGAACAACTAGATATACTACCAAAAATAATGAAATAAAAATTGTTGTCTGAATAGTAGGGTGATATTCCATTATAAATGTCTTCCTATCCGAATGAGTATTAAATAGCCGATAACCCGTAGCATATATGCGATGGTTTTAATTCCAGAAATAGAACTAGTTCCGTGTTCTCTTGTTCGCATTGCAATAGGTACCTCGCGTATAGTAAGTCCTCGTTCCAATGCAAATCCTACCGATATAGGTTCTGGAAAATCATGAGGATATTCGCTACTAAAGAGCTTTATAGCCTCCCTATCCATTAGCCTAAGGCCACTGGTTGGGTCTGTAATTTTCTTGCCAAAAAGCCATTTTATAATACAACTAATAGCCGAGATACCAATACGACGCATTAATGTCGATTGAAATCTCTCTTTCAAGAGAAATCTTGAACCAATGATCAGATTAGATGGAGATTTTGTATAGTCGTTTATTAAGGTATGAATTTGAGAAGGTGGATGTTGACCATCGCCATCTACCTGAATAGCCAAATCATAGTCATTAAGAAAAGCATATTTTATAGCAGTTTGAACACAACCGCCAATTCCGATATTTGCCACAAGTCTCAAGCAAGAAGAAAGTTTAGATGCTGTAGAATAGGTATTGTCTTGTGAACCGTCATCTATTACAAGGGTATCGTAATGGACATCAAGTTCCTGTATTTCACGCAAAAGTGGACCAATGCTTGATTCTTCATTATAACAAGGAATCATTACTAAAATTCGCTGGGGCATTTTCTCCTTTTTGGATAAAGTATACAATTGAGTTTGTGTTTTAGCAACAAAAAGTAAACAAAAAGGATTCTTCTGGGAAGGTTTTCCATTTTTGTGCTAGGTATTCCCAATAAAGCCCGTATTCCTTGAAGAAATAAACTAAGTGGCTTTTTCTTGAGCTTTTCAATAAAAAAGATTTTAATAAGCTCTCTCCTTTTTTGCATCACTTTATCCCAGTCTTTGCGTCCTCTGGGACTAAAGCTTGTGAGTAATTTAGAAGAAGACATCTCAATTTCATTTTCTTTATAAAGAAGACTTCCAGGAAAAGGCGCTATGATAAAAACAGCCACTTCATCCAATCCTGCATTAACCAGAGAACGAAGATAATCACAAGAGAGCTTGTGGTCCTCAGGTTTTTCAGATGGATGGCCAACCAAAAAGCAAGTCTGGGTATAAATTCCATATTTATTGCAAGCCTCTATGAGTTTCAATCCATGTGCATGGTCAAATGACTTACCCATTTGAGAAATAACAGAAGGACTGCCGGATTCAGGGCTAATAGAGATATATCGACATCCACCTTTAGCATATTCTGGTATTTTATCAAGCTTTATAGTTTCTGCTTTTGTGCCACTTGCAAAATAAAAGAATATCCCCACATCTTTTTCTATAAGCAATTTGCATATCTCTTCCCATCTTGAACCATTCACTGTAGGATTCAAATCCTCTATCTGAAAATGTCTGACACCATATTTATCTCTTAAGATAATTATTTCATTTACAACCTCTTGCGGTGTTCTTGCGCGCCATTTTTTGCTATTGGTTTCAGAAATAATACAAAAGTCGCAGGAATAAGGACAGCCTCGCGAGGTTAACATTGGAAGGTATTTTTTTGTTTTTGGGCCATGGGAATATGGAAGAGACCAATAATTTTTTATAGGGAAAAGTTCCCATGCAGGAATTGGAAGCCTTATGTTTTTCTCAATTTTTCTATGCAAAGAATGTGTTTTGGGTGGATTGGAAACAAGGATATTTTCTGGAGGTGTTATTTCTTTTGGGTTTTTAAAATAGGCAATAATCTCATTCCAATTCCAATAAACATCTCCACACAATAAGGCATCTACTCCATATCTAAAAAATTCATCAGATTTCTCTGGGAGTGCATAACCCGTAACTGCCTGTGAATTTTCTAAGATACATATTTTAGCATTGGGCTTAACTCTTCGTATGCACTTTGCAATTGAAAGAAGCTCTTTATGTGACATATAAGATATGGCGTAGAGGATAAATAAATCGGCATCTGTTACCGCTTCTTCCTCAATAAAATCATAAAAAGGTTTTCCCTGAAGATAATAATCGGCTTTTTCCTCTACAGTAGTTGGAGAGGTGCCAAAGAGATCCAGGACAAATATCTTATTATTTTCTTGTTCCCTCAGAAATGCGGCTAATATAGCTAATTCAACAGGCCAGTAGGGAATTCCAGAACCAAGAAAATCGCCTTTTTGAATAGCAATTCTTGGAGAAACCAATGTAATTTGCATTTCAATCAAGAACAGGGTAATAGTTAGTTCTTTCCCGCTCCTTTTTCCATACTTCCCCAGATGCTTTTTCGTTAATTAGCCATTCAATAGCTCCGTAGCCTATATCCATGGCGTCCATTGTTCCAATATAATTAAAGCTACCCTGGCGACCTATAGTACGGAAATTGGAAAATCTGTCCAATTCATCTAATATTTCCTTCAGAATAGGTTCAAAACCTGGCTGAAAAACAGGATAAGAAGCAGGAAGGCGAATGAGTTTTTGTTCTATTATCGAAAAATCTTTATAACCCATTTTTTCTAGCCCTTTCTTCGCGGTCTCAATAAGCCATTCATCCGAATATTGGCTCATCGGCCGCATCTCATTACTCATAATCTCACAACAAACAATGCTATTCTCTAATGTCATTTCGGGATCAAAAGACTCCTGTTCGCTTAAGCGATGAAAGACAATTTCCAAATCTGGAACAAAAACCCAGCATTCATTTAACAGACTAGGCTTATTTATCTTAAAAAATACCAAAATAAGGTCATTGAGTTGAACAATTTTATTGATTTTTTCTTTTGTGGCATCAGGGACAGCATCACCCAGTAATTTTGGAAGCAAGGGTAATGGTAAAGTAGAAAATACAAAATCATCAGAATTAACAATAATCTCGTTCTCTTTATTTGTAATCCTGTCCTTATATAAAATTGTAACAACCCTATTGTCTTTTATTGATAATGAGGTAACCTCTTGACCCAAAAGATACTCGCCCTGCCTCTTTGTTTTTTCATAAATAGCCTCCCATACTCTTTGAAGCCCTCCTTTTGGATAGTAGAAGTTTAATGCTTCAAAATGGCTTGTTTTCCGCATCTTTAACAGCTTGCTGATTATCTCAAATAAAGTTGGATTTTGAACCCTGCTTTTAGAAAGCTTTACATCCAATTTTGAAGGATTGCCCCAAAGCTTAAGGGCAATGGGTTTAAACAAAGTTTCATATAGCCCTTTGCCAAAACGGAATGTTAAGTCTTCTTCAAAGGTATTTGGAGATTTAGTTTTAAATAAGGATTTAACTCTGGCATAAAAATAATCTTTTACCATAGAAACAAAAACAAGTGGCCCATAGAGGAAAAATAAAGAAAATGGGGATGGAGGATATGGGAGAAAGTGTTTTTGTATATAGATACTACTTTGTTTTGGATGTATTAACCATTCCTTTTCTGACAATATTTCTTTCACCCGTTTCATTAAACCCTTATCGAGGGTAAAAATTTTATGAGGGCCAAAGTCATGACGGCTATCTTTTCCCCAAGAAATGGTTTTGCTCATACCGCCAATCAAAAACTCTGATTCAAAAAGCACAAATTTTATATCGCAGTTTTCTGATAAACCATGAGTAATTGCAAGTCCAGTTGGACCTCCACCAAGGATATAAACCTTCATATCTTTTTTGAGATAATATTTACCTGGCTTGCATAATATGTAATCTTAAGATTTTCTATCCTTAATGCCTTTGTAAAAAAACTCATCATGCAAGAGATAGGCTTGCTATATAATCTAAGCATGTCAGAGAGATAGCCTAGTGTTAAGATCTGAAAATGAAGCCTTTTTTTAAATGGCTCAAAACCCGTCTTTTTTAACATCTCTCTTAAGGTTTTTGGAGTAAAGTAATATAAATGGACTGACAGTAAAAACCACCATTTTCTCCCTGCAATTCTTGCCAGAATATCTCCAATATCAGGGAAATTAACAATAAGCAATCCTCCATTTTTAAGTAGACGACTTGCCTCTTTTAATTCTCCTGCTGGATCTGGTGTATGTTCTAAAACATCCCACATTGTAATTGCATCAAAATAATTGCTTGGGAAATTAGCTTCCTTCAATGTTCCTTGGATAATATTAAGACCAAAGTTTTTATTTCCATAATTAACAAGCCATTTACAGGGTTCAACGCCAAATACTTCCCATCCCCCCTTCTTTGCGACATCCAAAAAAATGCCAGAGGCACATCCAATGTCCAAAATTCTACCTGGTTTTGAATATTTTTCTACTAAATTTAAGCATCTTTCAAAGGTTAATCTTCTTTCTTCTGTTTGGGAAACATAGCCTTTTTCTTCAGCCTCTGAATAAGCACCCACTATTTCATCAACAGAGTGTCTTGGATTGACATATATTAGGCCACATTTATTGCATTTTACAATCTGGTCAGTTCCCATTATTCCACCTGTGGTAGAGAATTTATTTTTAGGGTCAATCTCTTTTGATGATTTATATAAAATCCTATAGTCATCCGCTCCACATAAATTACATGTGATATATTCTAGCATTTCTATACCAATATTTTAACAGTAATTTATAATTCATTGCAAATAAGGAAATAGCGGGAAATTTGTATCATACAGTAAGAAGTTTCATCTTAAATGCCTCTTAAGCATTGTTGAGCCAATCAAACAAGATATTATATTTGGGAGCCAAAGAATAGTTGGATTTATCCCTTTCCTTGAAAGTGCCTCTAAACCAAGAAACATAATGTAATAAGAGAGAATGATTATAGTTGAAAAAGATAAAGAAAAGAGCATTTCATTCCTTTTTATTATAAAACCAATCGGGATGGCAATCAAGGACAAGAAAAATGGTGCAAAGGATATTGCAAGTCTTTTTTGATATTCCGTCATAATACTAGGATTTGATTTATCTTTTTTGTTTTTTAGTTCAGAAAGGGTAAAGTGGGAAAGCTTTTTTCTTTCTATTTCCTGCTTTTTTGGTTCAATTGGAAGGGAAAGGGATTTGAAATTTAGGATGCGATGCTTTTTCGGGTTTTTTTCATCTATTTCATGGATTGAGCCCTTTTTTAAAAGAAGCAAAGAGACATCATCTTCTTTTTTTATCTCTCCCTCCTTTGCAAAGATTACCCTCTTTCCATCTTCCTCTGTGATATATATACCCTTAAGATATTCTTTATATTTTTTTTCAAGATAGATTTCTCTTTCATCTATCTTTGTGAAAGTTTTTTCCTCAAGCAATTCAATCTTTTCAGAAGAAATTTCCTCACAAAGAAGGAATTGTTTAAAAGATGCTATTGGAGAAAGCTTTTCGTTTATAAAGAAGGCTACAGATGAAATCAAAAGTCCGAGAAAAATAAAAGAAATAATAAGCATCCCCATGCTTATACCACATGTCTCCATAGCAATCAAAGCCCTTGACGAAGAAAATTTTCCAATCTCAATGATCGTTGACATGAGAAATGCCATTGGAATAACAAACCCAAGACAGGATGGAATAAGGAAAAGAATTGCCTTTATTCCAAGAAAAATAGGCACTTTATTCTTAATAACAAGACTAATTACGGAAACTATTTTTTCTGTAGTTGTAAGAAAGAGAAAGAAGAGAAGGGATATAAAAAAAATAAATGCAAAATGCTTCCCAAAATACATATAAAATAGCTTCATTTTTAGAAAGGACTTCCTAATGTAGGATATCGAGGAAATTCTTTATTCTGCAACTTTTTAAAGTTCTGCAATTACTTATCATTTGTAAATTCTATTATAAATAGTATAACATATTTAACTATTAAGATGAAAATACTTTTTTTTGGGACATCTGGTTTTGCTATTCCATCTCTTAAGAGACTTGCGAAACTCCATAATGTAGCCTGTGTTATAACGAGACCAGATAAGCCTTGCAGAAGGGGTTATAAGATTTCTCATCCGCCAATTTTTTCTGTTGCAGAAGAATTGGAAATAAATGTTATACAGCCGGATGTTTTGGATATATCAATAATTAAGGAAATTTCTCCTGATATAATCGTTGTTGTTGCATATGGTGGGATTTTGCCTTCTGGAATAATCTATTTTCCAAAATACGGCTCAATAAATCTTCATCCATCTTTGCTTCCAAAATATAGGGGTCCTGCGCCAATAAGCTGGGCTTTGATCCAAGGGGAGACAAAAACTGGGATTACAATTGCAGAAATAAGCACAGGAATAGATGATGGTGATATAATTCTTCAAAAAGAGGTAGACATTCTTCCAGATGATGATTATGAAATTTTGGCATCAAGGCTCGCAGAAATTGGAGCAGATTGTCTTGCCTTTGCAATCTCTGCAATCAAGGAGCAAAAAATAGAAAAGAAGAAACAGGAGGGGGAACCATCCTATGCACCAAAGATAAAAGGAAGGGTAATAATCAATTGGGGTGACGAGAATAGAAAGATTGCAAATCTTATAAGAGGCATTCCTAAAGAAACTGGTTGTTGGACAAAGTATGGCAATAGTTGGATAAAGATACTTAAAGGATGGGTTTATAGTGCCAAAGGAGAACCGGGGGTTTTAATGGGAACAAAGGATAATGGAATAATCATTGGATGTAGGGATGCATCAGTTGTGATTGAACTGCTTCAAAAGGAAGGTAAAAAGCCTATATCAGGAAAAGATTTTCTTTCTGGAATAAAGGATAGACCAATTATTTTTAGATAAACAAGATTTATTCCTTCATCAACTCAAGGTAGATTTCCTCTACCCCTTCTATCATTGCAGTGAGGGAAAAACGCTCTTTTATCCTTCTATATCCTGCCTCACCCATCCTTTTTCTTTTTTCACTATCTTTTATGAGTATCTCGATGGAAGAGGTAAATTCCTCGACATTAAAAGGCTCTGCAAGAAGCCCTGTTTCTCCATCTAGAACAATCTCGCAGACCCCGCTTGTATCAAAGGCAACAACAGGAAGTTTTGCAAGATAAGCCTCCATAACAGAAACAGGCATTCCTTCCCATTTAGATGGAAAAACAAAGATATGGGACAAAGAAAGTAAATTTCCAATATCATTCCTTTGCCCAAGAAAAATGACACGAGCACCCAAAGAAAGATTTGTAACCATATGGATAAGTTTTTCTTTTAATGGCCCATCTCCTACTAAAAGGAGTTTAAAGCTTATTCCTTTATCCTTTAAAATCTTTGCGGACTTTATCAACATATCATGACCCTTCATTGATTTTAGGTTTGATACACAGACCAATATTGACTCATCTTTGATATTTAGGCTTTCTTTAAGCGAGGAATCCTTTAAAAGAAGGAGTGCATTCTCATCTATTCCATTATAGACAACCCTAAATATTTCTTTTGGATAGCCATTTTTTACAAGAAAATCAACAGCTGATTTGGAGTTAGATACATAAAGCCTTATAAAGGGAAGGGTTAGCTTATCCAGAAAAAGATAAAGCTTACTCTCTTTGTCCCCAGGATATTTACCCCTTAAGCCCGATACTATCCTTTTGCACCTTGCAAGAAAGCCTACTAATCTTCCTATTATATTTGCTTTTAATCCATATATATGAACAATATCGTAGTTATTTGATTTAAGGATTTTATAAAGTCTTGATATTACTCCAAATAAACTTACCTTTCCATAATCTAAGTAATAAACCCTGCATTCTTTTTCAAATGCATCAGAAAGTGCACCTTTTGGATAAAGAAAGCAGACATCGTTTTCAAAAATATCCTTGTTCATTCCCTTTACCAAGGAAAGGACCATCCTCTCTGTTCCGCCTATTTCTGGCATAGAGAGAAATTGAAGGATTTTGATCTTTTTCAATTAGAGTTCAATGAGGGAATATACCCCCTCCTTTTCTTTATAAACAATATTTTGCTTTCCTGTTTCTTCATTTATAAAGACAAAAAATGGTTGGTGCAAACTAGAGAACTCCTCTATTGCTTTATCAATGGATAAGATACTGCAAGAAATCTTTCTTTTCCTTATAGCTGGAATAATCTCTTCTTTTATAGGAGGGGCAAACATCTCTGAAGGATGCTGTTCCTTGTTGTGGTCAGCTAATTTTTCTCTAAACTTCTTTAGTTGATAAATTAACTTTTTTGTTCCTTCATCTACCGAGAGCTTTATGTTAGAAGATGAAGATGAACTATGGAAGATAGGGCCCTCGCCCTCTAAGGTAAGTTCTGTAAGGAATCTTCCTTTTTGAAGGGAAACAACAATCCGAAGCAAAGAGTCATTTTTTATGTATCTTGCTAATTTTTCTAGTTTTTTTCTCACATAACCATCTATGTTATGTGAAACACCATTTTTTAGCTCTATATTTATCTTCATAAGTAAAAAGTATACGAATTGCTTCTTTCCATGTCAATTAAACCCCCATTCTTCTTCGAAATCCTCTTTTTCAATAGGCACTTTAAACTTCTTTTCCTCTTCGTACTTTGGTTCTGTTCCCGCTATAAATACCTCAGGAAATCCATATGTTTCGGGAGGAAGAACCTTTCCAGTTTTCCTGTCTATATTGACAAAGACAACCTTTTCTGGAATAGGAAAGCTTGTTTTTGGGACATAGTTTAATGCCTCTTTCATAAAAGCCAAAAATACTGGACAACAGACAACAGCACCAGTTTGTCTTTCTCCCATGCTTTTTATCCCCTTGTCAAAGCCAAACCATATACCGCATAGAAGATTTGGGGTATAGCCGATAAACCAAGCATCAACACAATCATCTGTTGTTCCTGTTTTTCCTGCAATGTCACAGTCAAACTGGCCGCCCAAAAAAGGGTATGCAGTTCCCTTCTCTATTACACCTTTGAGACATGAGGTAATGACATAAGCAGTTTCTTCTGAAATTACTGGTGTATAGAGAGGGACATATTTTTTCAAAATATTTCCATTCCTATCCCTTACCGTATTTATCCCATAAGGTTTGGTCCTAACACCGCCATTTGCAAAGGCAGAAAAAGCGGATGTTATTTCCATTAGGCTTACATCAAATACACCGAGTGCTAAAGAAAGATATGGGAAGAGTTTTGTTTTTATTCCAAATCTCTCTGCATAGACTATTGCGCGAGAAGAGCCGAACTTTTCTAAAATCTTGATTGTTGGAATATTTATTGAATCCTCCAATGCCTTTCTCACCGTAACCCTTCCATATATTCTATTGTCATAATTCTTTGGTTGCCAAATGCTACCGCCTTCACCCATCCCTGGATATGAAACAGGTTCATCGATGACAATATCTGCCAATGTAAATCCAGAATCAATTGCAGCCGCATAGATTATTGGTTTAAAACTGGAACCAGGCCTCCTTTTTGTTTGATATGTTCTGTTTAGCTGGTTGGTGGCAGAAAAGCTACTTCCTCCAACCATCGCCTTTATCTTTCCAGTAAATGGCTCAACAGCAAGAAGGGCACCCTCTATCTTTTCTTTTTTTCTTCCTATGTTTAACTGGGAAAGTCTTTCTGTTAGTGCACGTTCTGCGATTTCTTGCATCTTTAGATCCAGAGTTGTCTCAACAGTGAGTCCGCCTTGATATAGAAGGTTATACCCATATTCTCTCTCAAGTACCTGTCTTATGTATTCAACAAAGTATGACGCCCTATTTATTGTTGTCCTAATAACAAACCTTCCTTGTGTTGTTATTTCTTTTATTCTTTTTATTATATTTTCCTTCTCTTTTCCTACTGTCTCTCTTGCAATATACCCTTCTTCTCTCATTCTGTTCAGACTCCTTATCCCCCTCTCAATCGCAAGATTTGGATTTGTAAGTGGACAGTAGTTGTTTGGAGATGGTGGAATCCCTGCAAGGATACAAGTCTCAGCCAACGATAAATTTTTTGCGTCCTTATTGAAATAAAACCTTGATGCAGCTTCTATTCCATATACTCCTTTTCCAAAGTACACTTTATTCAGATACCTTTCTAGTATCTCATCCTTTGTATAGTACCTTTCTATCTTTAAGGCTAATAGAATTTCTTGAATCTTTCTCTTTACCGTCCTTTCCTTTGTCAAAAAAAGGTTTTTTGCAAGTTGTTGGGTAATGGATGAGCCTCCTTCTTTAATTTTTCCTGCACGGAGATTGACAAGGCTTGCCCTGACTATACCTTTTAAATTTATCCCAACGTGCCTATAAAAATCTGCATCCTCTGCAGCAACAAATGCATATTTTACATGCTTTGGAATACCATCTATCTTTACAAGCCACCTTTTTTCCTTTGCAAACTCACCGATGAGTTCACCATCCTCTGAATAGATCCTTGTTGGAAGTGCCCAATAATCCTGACCCTGGTATTCAAGTGGTGTAAGACTTGGAAGGTATGCAAAATATGATATACAGACACCGCCAAGTATGCCAGTAATCGCTGCAAGAAAGGATAAGAATATAAGTCTTCTCATCTTAACTGGAAGATAAGAACAGTGATAAGTATGCCAAGAATGGCGCCAAAGCCAACTTCAAGAAACGAATGAACACCAAGCCTTATCCTTTCTATTGCAATTATCAAAGCAAGGATAAGGACAAGGGTTGATATCAAAAAACTCTGCTCAATGAACGAAACAGCAGTCCATATAGAGAATGCAACGGCTGTATGTCCAGATGGCATACCACCATAAAGGTATGTCCCCTTCTTAAAATATGCCTTAAGAGCAATGACAACAATGATAACAAGAAGGATAGCTGCAAATGTGAGGTGTGATGGAGATGTCTCTATCTTTTCTGTTGTAATTTTTACAATATCTCGTGGTATGTGATTGTAAATAACAACATATCCAACAATGGTAGCATTAATTGCCGCAATCAAAACAGCACCTGCGCCAATATCCTTTGCTATCTTTGCAAGCTCATGGCGGTTTGGTGATGCAATATTTACTATCGCTTCTATCGATGTGTTGAGCATCTCGGCAATAAGTACAAGGGCAATAGCAAAGGCAATAGCAAGAAGTTCAATCCTCTCAAGCCTAAGCAAGAAAGATGCCGCAATAACAAGTACTGCGGCAATGATATGAAACTGCATGTTCCTTTGGGTCTTAAGCCCGTGAACAACCCCAGATATTGCATAATTAAAGCTTTCAATAAAAGGCCTCATAAAAAAATTATACATTGATAATGAAATACTTTGCAATATCTCCTTGATGTTAATCGTAAGGCTTAGGTATAATTTTTGCATGAAAATAGTTGGTGTTATTGGTAGTAAAAGGGCAAATATTGTAAGCCTTGCAAAAATGGTAAAAGAAAAAGGGGCAGACTTGCTTGAGATAAGGTTTGACAAGGTAAAAGGAGGCGGTGATGATATCTTATTGGTTAAGGAAATAAAAAAAGTAGTAGGTCTTCCAGTAATTGCAACAAAGAGGCCAAAGTATCCTGGAGAAGATAGAAAAATTTTTTTTAAGTCAATTATCCCGTTTATAGACTATATCGACCTTGAAGAAGAGGAAGAAGTAGGAGAAATCATTGAATATGCAAAAAAAATGAAAAAATCCGTTATCATTTCTTATCACAACTATAAAAAGACCCCATCCATCAAAACCTTAAAAGAATTTTCTATTTCAATGGAGAAAAAGGGGGCGGATATAATAAAGATTGCTACATTTGTTAACTGTCCAGATGATATTTTGAAATTGCTTAATTTGACAAAAAACTGTAAAAAGCCAATAATTACAATTGGAATGGGAAAACTTGGGACAATTACAAGGGTTATTGCACCAATGTTTGGTTCAATCTTTACATATTGCTTTGTAAATAGGCCATATGCACCAGGCCAGGTATCTATTTCTTTTTTAAAAAAGGAGACAAAAAAATATGGACTTGCTTGATAAGACAATTAAGCTTATGAGAAAAACTTTATTTTTTGTAATTTTTTTAACATATATCTCCTTTTCTTCTGTAATCGAAAAGATATCATTTGAAGGAAATGAAAGAATGGGGGAGGATGAGATTAGAAAAATACTTACCATAAAAGAAGGGGATGAGTTTTTTGAATGGACGGAAACTTCCTCTATAAAAGAGATATATAGTATGGCCGAGTTTGATGATGTCTCTGTAAAAATAGAAAAAGAAAATGGTTCAATAACGATTATATTTTTCCTAAAAGAATGCCCAATTATAAAAAAGATCACATTTTCTGGATATAAGAAGAAGAAACTAGATGAATTAAAAAAAGAGATTATAATAAAAGAGGGAGGAGCATTATTCATTCCAAAAATTCATCAATCAAAAGAAAAACTTACCTCTTTTTATAGAAAAGAAGGGTATTATTTTGCAGAGGTTGTTCCAAAAATAGATGGAGAAAATGTTACTTTTGAGATTAAAGAAGGAGATGAGGCGAAGATAAAGAAGGTAAGGTTCTTTGGGAATAAAGCTTTTTCATCGTTTAAACTAAAATGGAAAATAAAGACAGGGAAGGGCGATGCTTATATAAAAGAAAAAGTAGATGAAGATATAGAAAGGCTTGTTTATTTTTATAAAGAGGAGGGCTTTGCAAAGGTTGTAATTGAACCAAAATTAAGCTTTGATGACAAAAAGAAAGGCTTGGTTCTTGATATAAATATCTCTGAAGGAAGTAGGTATAAAATTAGGAAGATAGATGTATTTGGAAATACGATAATTGGAGAAAGTAAGATAAGGGATGTAATTCCAATAAAAGAAGAAGGCTTCTATAACATAAAGCTTATTGAAAAAAGCTTAAATAACATAGGAAGGCTTTATTATGAAAAGGGTTATATATCTGCAAACATTGTTTTAGATGAGATATTCGATTTAGAAAAAAAGCTTGTTGATTGCAGGATATCGATAGATGAAGATGAACTTTCATATGTTGAAAAGATCACAATAGTTGGGAACAAAAAAACAAAGGATAATGTTATAAGGAGAGAGCTTTTTGTCAAAGAAGGAGATCTTCTTCTTTGGGATAAGGTTGTAAGTAGTAAGCAAAGACTTATTTCTTTGGGATATTTTGATGGGGTTGACATCGACATATTACCCGGCTCTCATAAGAATAAAAAGATACTTAAGATAAAGATAGAAGAAGGGGGAAGGGGAACAGCATTGTTCGGGATTAGCTATACAAGCCAGTATGGTGTATTAGGAAATATCCAAACAAACTTTATCAACCTTTTTGGGAAGGGTTATTCCTTAAATATAAAGGGAGATTTTGGAAAAAAAATGACAAACTATGAAATTTCCTTTAACGATCCTTGGTTTCTGAATACGCCAACATCCCTTGGTTTTGGCTTATGGAATCAAAGGCTTAAGAGAGATTACTATTCTGAAAGGAAAAACGGGGGTTATATCAGCTTAGGAAGACCATTTAAAGAGACAAACAGGGCCTTCCTTAAGTACAGGTTAAACAGGAGCAAGTTTGAGGACCTTAAGGACAATGCACCGTCTGATGTTTGGGAATGGAAGAAAAAATGGAAAGATAGATATGCAGTAACAAGTAGTATTGAGCTTGGTTTAATCCATGATACAAGAAGACCAAGCATATTCGATCCAACATTAGGATGCAAAGTCTCCCCATCTATCCAAATAGCAGGTGGAGTTTTAGGGGGGGATGTAGAATTTTATAAGCCAAATTTTGAAGGCATGTGGTATATTCCTTCGTTTCATAAGTTTGTCTTGGTCTTTCATACAGATTTTGGCTTTATTCAAGGCAAAAATATCCCTGATAGTGAGAGATTCTATCTTGGTGGTGAAAATACAATAAGGGGCTATGATGGAAGGTCGATACACCCAAAGGAGGGTGGCGGGGACTCATTTTTTATTTTCAATACAGCCTATAGGTTTCCAATTGCAAAGGGTGTCTCGTTTGATATATTCCTTGATTGTGGAAATACATGGAGAAGAGGAAAAGAGGAATTGCTTAATCTTTATTTTGGAGGAGGATTTGGAGTAAAATTCAATTCACCAATTGGTCCATTGAGGTTTGATTATGCATGGCCATTGACAAAAGAGAAAACACCCAAATTTTACTTTTCAATTGGGGAGAGCTTTTGATGAAAGTAGCAGTAGCTGGAGCAACTGGTTCTGTTGGATGTGAGATGATGAATGTTCTCGAAAAAAGGGATTTTCCAGTCTCAGAGATCCTTTTACTTGCATCAGAGAGGTCATCTGGAAAAAAACTTAAATTCAAAGGCGAAGAAATCGAGGTAAAAACCCTCAAAGAAGATTCGTTCAAAGGATGTGATATTGCATTGTTCTCTGCAGGGAAAAAAGTAAGTCTCGAATTTGCAAGGTATGCAACTAGTTCAGGCTGTTTAGTTATTGACAATTCCTCGGCATTCAGGATGGACAAAGATATACCATTAGTTATTCCTGAGATAAACCAAGGAGATATAGCTTTAAATAAAGGGATCATTGCAAACCCAAACTGCACAACGATAATTATGTGCCTTCCCCTATGGCCTATTCATAAAAGATTTAGAGCAAAGAGGGTTGTTGTTGCGACATACCAGGCAGCATCTGGTGCAGGCATGCGAGCTATGAACGAGCTTCTTGATGAGACAAAAGCAGTCCTTTTAGGAGAAAGCTATGAAAGAAAGATCTTCCCATTCCAATATGCATTCAATCTATTTCCCCATAATAGCCCAATGATGGATAATGGTTATTGTGAGGAAGAAAATAAAATGGTTTTTGAAACAAGGAAGATATTCCATGAAGAGAATTTTAATATAACTGCAACCTGCGTGAGAGTTCCAGTTTTAAGGGCACACTCAGAGGCAATAAACATTGAGCTTGAAGAGGAAGCAAGCGTTGATGAAATATATGAAGTCCTTAAAGAGGCACCTGGTGTTAAAATCCTTGAAGATAGGCCAAACAATCGTTGGCCAATGCCAATAGATGCATCTTGTGAAGACGAAGTCTTCGTTGGAAGGATAAGGAAAGACCCAACCCAAAGAAACTCTTTCTGGCTTTGGATTGTTGGTGATCAGCTCCTTAAAGGTGCTGCATTAAATGCTGTCCAGATTGCAGAGTATGTCATTAAATGAAGATCGGGGTTATTTCTGATACTCATGGGAATTTATTTGCATGGAATAGGGTTTTTGAGTACCTTAAGAACTGTGATTACATCATACACTGTGGTGATGTATTGGCACCTGGGCCAAAAAATCCAATTCCAGATGGATATGATCCACCTGGTCTTACTAGTGCAATAAATAATCTTAAAATACCGATTTTTATTGCAAAGGGAAATTGTGACAGTGAGGTTGATAGTATACTGTTAAAACCACCAATTGCTACACCCTATGTTGTCCTCCAGGATGAAAAAAATAGAATCATTGCAACACATGGACATATCCAGTTTGACCCTAAAATTTTTGGCGCAAGGATTTTTATAACTGGCCACACCCATATTCCAAATCTTGAAGAGAAAGAGGATATAATCTACCTTAACCCGGGAAGTCCATCAGTCCCATTGAACAAAGAAAAAACATTTGCCATAATAGAAGATGAAAGAATAACAATCTTTAACCTCGACGGTAAGATAATATCTAATCTGTAGGTTATTTTACTATTCCAATCTTTCCAATCCTTTTTTCAGAAGGGGTTGTTATCAGATAGATATAACCCAACTTCGCCACTTTTTGAACCTCATATAATCATAAGTTATTGATTTACAAGGAGATAATATTTTTCTTTCACTTATTTTGTAGACTAATATTTTTTATAATTTATGCAATTTTTTTCTTGACAAAATTTGTTTTATATGATATATTATGTGTAAACTAATAAAAGGGGATGATGGAAGATGTATGTTAAAAAATCTTGGTGCACAAAAAACGGTAAAAGGTATACTACTTACCAAATAGCTGAGAGTTATAGACCTGGTAAAGGAAAACCTCCAAAAACAAGGATTTTAGCTACAATAACAAAACTAGGAAAACCATTGATTGATAAGATCGCACTATTACTTAAGTCACCTGATTCTGCTGTTATTTCAAGTGTAGGTTCTTTCTACAAAGAATCTTACACATTTGGTCCAATAATGTTTTTATATCTTTTTATGAAACAGATAGGGATAATTAACTGCTTAAATATTCTTCCAAAGAG
>DNCM01000144.1 GCA_003498085.1 bacterium | reverse complement strand
TAGCTGAATAGTTACGAAAAAAAGAGAAATAAAGATGAATTTTATCTTTTGTTTTTTACCGAGAATTACTGTTAATCACTTCCTTTCCTTGGATAGCCAACAGGGATGATATATAATGGCTCTTCGTTTTGGGGTAGTTGCAAAATTTCTTTTACCTTGCCATCAAAAAATGCACCGATTGGGACACCGCCAAGCCCTAAAGAGACTGCTTGCAAAAGGATATTCTGTGCTATATGACCAGCCTCAATCCAGACATACCTTATCCCCCTTTCGCCATATTTTATGGTTGTCCTCTTATAAACTGCACAGACAACTATACTAAGCGGTGCATCCCTCACCCATTCCTGACCAAGGGATGCATCGCATAATTCTTTCCTTTTGTCTTTTACAATTTTCTTCTCGACCTTATGTCGCTCTGGAACATAGTGAAACACCCCATCCTTTGTCAAAAAATAGACTTCCATGGGATACAGTGCACCTGCAGATGGTGCCGCCCTCAAACCAATACCCCATTTCTTTGCAGTTATCCCTTGGGCTGCCCACAAGAGATTACTTATCTGTTGCATAGTTAAATCTTTATCTTCGTATTCCCTTATAGAACGTCTCTTTAGAATTGCTTCTTCTAATGACATTGTTCCCTTCAATTGTGGCTTTGGAAGCTCAATCATCTTGCAGTTTCCAATTATACTCAAACAGAGTAATATTTGCAATGACTTTTTCATACCAAATCAAGATAGTCCCTTAATCTTTTGCTTCTTGATGGATGCTGAAGTTTTTTCAGTGCCTTTGCCTCAATCTGGCGGATGCGCTCCCTTGTAACATTGAACTTCATCCCAACCTCCTCCAATGTATGTGGATAGCCATCCTCCAACCCAAACCTTAGACTCAAAACCCTTGCTTCATTTGGCGTGAGGGATGAAAGAACCTTCTCTATCTCATCTTGAAGAAAGAAGTAAGAACTCATATTTGCAGGGGATACAATAGTTTTATCCTCGATAAAGTCCGAAAGTTGGGAGTCTGCCTCCTCTCCAATAGGTGTTTCCAAAGAAACTGGCTCCTGAGAAATTCTTAAAATATCCCTTATCTTTCCCGAAGACCATCCAAGCTCATCAGCAACCTCATTTGGACCAGGATCTTCTCCTGTTTTCTGAAGAAGCCTACGGGACTCCCTTACCACCCTATTTATCTGCTCAACCATATGAACCGGGATCCTAATTGTCCTTGATTGATCGGCAATTGCCCTCGTTATTGCCTGTTTAATCCACCAAGTAGCATAGGTTGAAAATCTATACCCCTTTTTATACTCAAACTTTTCAACTGCCTTAATAAGCCCGATATTTCCCTCCTGAACAAGGTCAAGAAATCCCAGTCCCCAATTAATATACCTTTTTGCCACACTGACAACAAGTCTTAAGTTTGAAGCAATCATCTTCTCTTTGACGTCTTCTATTATAATTTGAATTTCTGAAATTTCTTTTGCACACCTTTTTAACCTTGCCCGTGGATCGGGGATTTTTGCCTCAGTCTCTTCCATCTTTTTTCTTAAATCTACAAGTTCCTCTGCTTTTTCCTTCCATTCAGGCCTTTTCCTTACCCATGCTCTTGCCCTTTTTATCTTACCCTCAAGCTTATTAATCTCAATTCCCAGCTCCTTTATCCTATTTGCAATCGTTGCAACAACATCTCTATGGATATGTTTTTTCAAAAATCTTATCTTCTTTTTCTTTTCCTTATACTGCTCAAATTTTTCTATAAAGTTTTTAAATTGGGTATAGAGCCTTGCTTCCCTTAAGGGGGATGGTCCATCCTCTAAACGAAATATTTCCCTTATCTTCATCCTGTTCTTTTCTAGTCCTATCTTCATCTCTCTCAAGGCACCTATTGTCATATTACAGCTTGCTACGATATCTTTCAGTCTTTCCCAACCATTCTTCATCTTTTTAGCAATCTCTATCTCATCCTTCGATGACAAAAGTGGAACCCTGCCAATATTTTTAAGATATGCCTTTATTGGATCTTCTACTTTAATCTCCTCGATATCCTCTGGAAAACCCTCGTGAACAAAGCCTTCATCAATAACCTCAATCCCATGTTCATTTAGGGAAATAATGATATTTTCAATTTGCTCGGGAGATAAATTTTCAGGGATGACGAAGTTTATCTCGTCATAAGTCAGTTTTCCACCCTGCTCTTCTCCCAACTCAACAAGCTTACCAACTATCTCTTCTACCTCTTGTTCTTCCTCTTTCATTTTAATTTAGAAACCTCCTTTGCTAATTCTTGATAAGAAGAAAGAAGTTCTTTTATATCTTCTTTATTTTTCTCCTTTTCTTTTATATTTTTCATAATAACATTCATCTTTTCTTTTATAGAACTTTCTTTTATTTTTTTTATGCAAGAAAGTGCCAATTCAAACCTTTCATCCTTATCGTGCTCTCTAATGATTAGGGATGAAAGAAGGGATGAGGAGGAAGGAGAGAGTTGGTTAACAAGTATTTCTGGTCGATAAGGAGCATCTGAATAAATAACATCCTCAATTGCAGAAAATATCTCATAAACATCTTTGTTTTTCAAAGCGCCTTTGTTCACTTCTCTAATTGCCCAGACTGCTATTTCCTCATCACAGAGCATAAGTGATAAAAGGAGTTTTTCCGTCTCTTCCTGTACAACATCCTTTGCTTTTGTAAGCTGTTCCAAAATATAAGAGGTTTTTTTGCTTTTTAATGACTGTATAACAATCTCTTCTTCTATAAATAGCTCCCCTGATACCCTTTTTATGAACAAAGACCTCTTTATCGGATCGGTTTGCATCTCTATAAACGGGATAAGATATCTAATCCCCTGCTCTTTTCCCTTGTTTTTTGCTATATCGATGAGAAATTCAAAGAATTCCTTTCTTTTAAGGATAACAGAAGAAAAACCTGATTTCCCTTTTTTCTTAAGTAGTTCTGCTGGATCAAATCCATCTAGTGGTAAGACATAGAGGTTGAAGTCTTGTTTCATTAAAAGGGAAATACCTCTTTCTGTTGCGGACCTACCAGCTCTGTCAGGGTCAAAGCACATCATTACATTATTTGCTGGTCGAAGAAGCAAAACCTGGTTTTCGGTCAAGCTTGTTCCACAAACAGAAACTGCATTTTTAAATCCATATTGATGGCACATAATGGTATCCATATAACCTTCTGTCAAAATAACCTCTTGTGTTTCTTTAATAAGAGAAAGTGCAAAATTTAAACCATAGAGGATATTACTTTTGTTATAGATAGAAGTTTCTTTTGTATTTATATATTTTGGCAAGTTTTCATCCAATGCCCTTGCTCCAAAGCCCAATACCCTGTTAAATCTATCAAAAACAGGAAAGGTTATCCTATTTCTTATCCAATCATAAAAACCTCCATCTCCCTTTTGGATAAGACCTACAGAAAAAAGGATATCATCTGAATAAGTTTTCCTTAAGTAATTCCTCAATCTATCCCATCCTGATGGTGCATAACCAAGCTTGAATTCTTTTATTGTTTCTTCCAAAAGACCCCTATTTGTAAGATAAGACAAGGCGTGCCTTCCCTCTTCTTTGAAAAGGAGGCCTTCATAAAATTTGGATGCCTCATTATTGGCTTCATAGAGTACATCATATCTCTGTTTTTCTTGATACGAAATCTTTATATTTAAAGAATCTGCAAGGGTTTTTACTGCTTCATTGAATGAGATATTTTCTATTTTCATCAAAAAGGAGAATACATTCCCCCCTACTCCACACCCAAAACAATGGAAAAGTTGCTTGTCTGGACTTACTGTAAAAGACGGAGTTTTCTCTTGATGGAACGGACATAACCCAACGAGGTTCTTCCCCCGTTTTTTTAAATGAACATATTGAGTTACTAAATCAGGAAGACTGCACTTCTGGTTTATTTGTTCTAAAATTTCTTCCGAAATCATAAAAATATTCTTTAATAATTATACAATAAAAAGCAGACTTCGGCAAGTCAAATCTTCTTTTAAAATGACTGCGTTACCCACAAGGTAACCACCCCCTATACTGTACTCGTTCCTAAAGAGGCTATAGAAATCTTCTAAGATAGGTGGGGGTAGATTTAGAATACTGGGGTTGATTGTATTGGTGTCTCTTATCAAGATGTCATAGGGACTCATCTTATCTTTCCATCTGTTCTTTCTCTTGTAGTTGAAATATAGTTGATAAGTATATGCTTTGGCTTTAAATTCATCAAGGTCTTTGAA
>DNCM01000116.1 GCA_003498085.1 bacterium | reverse complement strand
AAAAAGATATGGGTAAGTTTCACTACAAAAGTGTTGACAAAGATTTAGATTAAGATTTATAATGTTTAATATTTAATGTTAATGATGGACAAACTTGCCGAAGATTATAATATTTTAAGATTATAAAAATGCCCGATTTACATCAGAGAAAAATGATTAAAATCTTACTTTTTTTAGGTTTGTTTTCTATAGCTTATGGAGATGATAGAATTGTTGCCTGGATTGATGATGAAATAATCACCAAAAAGGAGTTGGAAGATATCCAAAAAAAGGGTTTAGACAAGAACGAGGCCCTTTATGCAATGATAGACCAGATACTTCTTACTAAAGAGGCAAAAAGAATAGGAATTAGTATCTCTGAAGGAATTGTTGAAGAAAGGATGAGGGAACTTCCTAAGGGAGTACAAACAGACGAGATTTCCCTCAAAAAAAAGATTTCCGATGAGTTTTTGAGGATGCGACTTCTAAATATTATGAGAAAAAGAATAGGAATAGAGGAAGAGGAAATACTTTCAAATCTCAATGGGTATAAAGAAGAAGTACGTATCGATTTTCTTGCGTTTGAAAATGAAGAAGATGCAAACAAATCATTCCTTGAACTTACAAAAGATAGAGTAACAACATACAGAATACAAAACCTTGATTTTCTCTGCCCTCTTGAGATGAAAAAGGAATTTTTTGATGTTTGTCTTCAATTAGAGGAAGGAAGGATAAGCCATCCTTTTCCAATGGACGATAAATTTTATATTATAATTATGAAAGAAAAAAGAGATACACCTAATTATCACCTAAAGAAGATAAGAGATGAATTTTTTATCGAAGTAATGGGCAGAGTAAAACCGAGGAAAGATAAAGAAACAAGAGAGGAGATTCTATTAGAACTTGCTTCTCTTATCGAAGAAAAAATAAAAGAAGAAAGATTTGAAGAAACATTTTTTTCATTTATTAGTAAATTGAGAAAAAATGCATATATAGTGATGGAGGAATAAGAAAAGGTGAATGAAAAAGAGATATTAAATAAATTTATTGTCTCATTTGAATGGAGGACTACAAAAGAAACAATCGAAAAAAAACTAGGCGTTCCCCCGTTTATAATTGTAGATAAAGAAAAAAAACTAGTTTTAGTAGAGGAAAAGGACAGGATTTTTTGTCGGATGATTAAGGAAAAAGAAGAAGGAAAGGTAGGATGCAGTGCAAACTTTGCCTCAATATCTGATAAGGTTTTGGCAAGTAAACAACCAATTGTATTTTCATGCCATGTAGGATTGCTCGGATATGTTATTCCTTTATTGTCAGGAAAGGAGATAATCGGTATGCTTTACGGCTGCCAGCTTGTTGACGAAGCTAGAGATTCTCGTTATTACACCGAGATGTTGCAAAAACTACGTATTGACGAAAATGCCTTTCTTTATGCAATAAAAAATGTTTCCAAAGTTACAATTGGAAACTTAGAACAGGATATAAGTCTTATTTTCCAGCTTATCACGGCATCAACAAATCTTATTTCAGAGAGATCGAGGCTTTCTGGAAAGGAAGGAGAGATTGCAAACATTACAAAATTTTATGAACTATTTGAAAAATCTCGCTACCTTCTTCTTACATTAGAGCCTGCAAAGCTATACTCACTCATCGTTAATCTTGCAGCAAAGACAATGGATGCAGAAATTTGCTCTTTAATGCTCCTTGACCAAAAGACAGATGAACTTTTAATAAAAGCATATGTAGGTCTCGATGAAGAGGTTACAAAAAGGCCGTTTAAAAAGGGGAGAGGAATTGTTGGATATGTAGTAAAAACAGGTGAGCCTTTGTTGGTTAAAGATGTAACAGAGGACCCAAGATTTCACATGGAAAAAAGCTCTCCAAAATACTATACGAAATCACTCATTTCTGCCCCACTTAAAGTTGGTGATGAAATCTTTGGCGTCCTAAATGTCAATAACAAATCAAGTAGGGCGCCATTTAATGAAACAGACCTTAAGATGCTTTCTATCATCTGTGGTCATGCTGCAATTGCAATTAAAAATGCCCAAACAACCGCGGTATGGAGCGAAGAAAAGGAAAAAGTTGCAAAAGAACTCATTTATGATCAAGAGAAAAAAGAAAAAGTTGCTGTTGAAAAGAAAGAGCTTATTGAGTCAAAACAAGACCTTGAATCAAAACTAAGAGAAAAGGAAGAGGTTCTTAAGATACAAAGGGAGCTTTTGATAGAGAAAGAAAAGCATATTAAGGATAAAGCACTGCTTGAAGAAGAAAGAAAAAAGCTTGCTGCAGAAATAGATAAGATTACAAAGGAAAGGGATATTTTGAGGGAGAGGATAAAGAATTCAGAAAAGCTTATTCAAGAAAAAGAAGAGCTAGAAAGGAAGCTTGAAGAGGCAATAAAAGAAAAAGAAGAACTTGAGGCGCAAACAGAGGAGTTGGGTGTTTTATACTCCATATCAACAGAAGCACCGAAGATGTCAAAATCAAGGGAAATATTGTCATGGACACTCGATAAAATTCAACCTTTCTTCAATTATCATGCAAGTGCATATCTCTATATCGACGAAGAAAGGCTTGTTGGTGAAGTAAAACAAGCATGCTTTATAAATGAATCTTGCATAAGGACAATAGAGGAAAGAATGACTGACTCTTGGAAAAAGACAAACCCAGAATATGCTATGAGGAAGCCGGAATTCTTTACAGAAAAACAAGAAGGGACAGAAGATCTATTTTGGATTGGGCTTAAAGAGTTTCAATCAGAGCTTATTTTTCCACTCCTTCATGGTGAAAAGACAAAAGGACTTATTTCTGTTTATTCATTCAACAAGGAACCATTTCCACCTTTAAAAAGAAGGCTTCTTCGTATTATTTCGCATCAGGTAACGGAAGCACTTGAACGAGTTGAATTGTTTAATCGGATAAAGGAAATGGCAGAAAAAGATGAGCTTACCCACACATACAATTATAGGTATTTAGAAGATTATCTTGCAAGGGAATTTGCATATGCATCATCTTACAAAAAACCTTTATCCTTGATTATGATTGATTTCGATAGATTAAAGTATGTCAATGATACATTTGGTCATGCGGAGGGAAATAGACTTATTGTTACAATTTCTGATATTATTAAAAAGACAATGGACGGAAAAGGTTTAATTGCAAGGTTTGGAGGAGATGAGTTTGCTATTGTCCTTCCTGAAACAATCCAGAATACCGCATATGACTTTGCAGAGAAAATAAGGGAAAATATTGCAATTCATCCAATGACATTTGATGGAAAACCACACAAAATTACAGTAAGCTTAGGTGTTGCTTGTTTCCCCAAGGAAGGTATTGAAACAGAAAAAGACCTCTTTGCAAAAGCAGATAAGTGTCTTTACTCTGCAAAAGAGGCTGGAAGAAATAAGGTTATTGTTTACCAGCCATAAGTGTGGCTAACAAAAAACAATAACATTTTCTTGCAATTTAATTAGAAAAAAATTTATAATTTCTTTGCAATGGATATAACTTTGCTTGTACCAGAGCTTGTTTTGTTATTTTTTTCTTTCCTTATTATCACAGTATCCCTTCTAATTAAAAAATTTGATTTTAGTATTGAATTTGCAATATCTGGTACAATTGTTTCATTTGTAAGTACCCTTGCTATCTTTGTAGTAAGGGAATTGGTCAATAACAGCCTCATAATTGATCCATTGGCAGCTTTTTTTAAGCTTGTTTTTCTTGTTTCATTATTAGGTATTCTCATTACATCTAAAGGATGGTTAAAACATTCAAAAAATCAAGCCGAGTACTGTTTCCTTTTGCTCTCTGCAACGATTGGAATGATGCTTGCAGTATCATCTTACGATATGATAATCCTCTATATTTCCTTGGAACTTATTGGTATAAGTTCATATCTCCTTGTCTCTTGGGCAAATGATAAAAAGTCAATTGAGGGAGGTATAAAGTATATCCTTACAGGATGTGTTTCCTCGGCTTTTTTACTTTATGGAATGAGTCTTATTTATGGGTTGACTGGGACAACAAACTTAAAAGAGGCAGGGAATATCCTTATTGGTTTGGGGTTTGGACCGATGCAACTCTTGGCTATTATTTCTATTTTTGCTGGTGTCTGTTTCAAAGCAAGTCTTGTTCCTTTTCATATGTGGGTTGCAGATGTATATGAAGGGGCACCAACACCAGTTACAAGTTTTCTTGCAACATGTTCAAAACTTGCAGGTTTCGGTGTTATAATGAGACTTCTTTTCTATCCCTTAAGTTCAATACTATTTGACTGGAGGACCCTATTTTTCATAGTCTCAGTTGCTTCAATTGTTATTGGAAACCTTAAAGCAATACCCCAGAAAAACATAAAGAGGATGCTTGCATATTCTTCTATTGCCCATGCAGGCTATATTGCAATCGGTCTTTGTGTATTTTCGGGAGAAGGGGTGGTTGCCATTTTGTTTTATGGAGTTGTATATGTTATAGCAACGATTTCTATATTTCTTGTTGTCTCTGAGACAGGTTTTGAAAATATAGAAGACTATAATGGCCTTTGGAAAAGGAGTCCTATTTTTTCAATCCTTATTCTTATTTCTTTATCTTCCCTCGCAGGGATCCCTCCTTTTTTTGGATTTTTTGGAAAGTTTTGGCTTTTTTATTCGGCAATAAATGAAGGCCTTTTGATGCTTGCTATAATTGGTATCGTCTTTTCCGTCGTTTCAGTCTATTATTATTTTGGTCCAATTAAAGCAACTTATTTTGGTGAAACAGAGAAGGAAGCTATATATCTTCCATCTTATATAAGATTTTTTTCTTACACCTTTATCGTTTTTCTTGTTTTTGGTGGATTAGCCTCTCATTTTATTCTAAAATATGCTGTCTTTGCCAATAATATGGTAAAATGGATATAAAAGAGGTATATAAACCAATCGAAAAAGAACTTTTCCTTGTACAAAAAAGACTTGGCGAGATCAAAACCTATGATAATAAAACTTTAGCTTCTATCCTTAAATATTTTCACAATCAAGATGGAAAGCTTATAAGACCAGCATTATTTTTTCTTTCGGGTACAGAAAATATCAGGGAAATAGACCTTGCATTATCTATTGAGCTTATTCATATTGCATCCCTCCTTCATGATGATATCATTGATGAAGCAGATACAAGAAGAGGGAAAGAAACAATAAACAAAAAATGGGGAAAGAATTGGGCTGTCCTTGTTGGAGACCTCTTTCTTGCAAAGGCATTTAATACATTGGTTGAATACAGAAATAAAAGGCTCATTGAGATCTTTACAAAAGGATGCCTTATTATGTGTCAAGGTCAGATGCTTGAGCTTGAAGGAGGGATAGACATTATTGACGAAGAAAGGTATTTTAGGACAATATACCAAAAAACAGCACATTTATTTGAACTTTCCTGTCTTTCTGGAGCAATAGTTGGAAAAGAGGATGAAAAAAGGCTTTCTGCTTATGGAAGGTATTTGGGTTTTTCTTTTCAGATTACAGACGATATCCTTGATATTAAGGGAGATGGAAAGAAAAAGCCTAAATTTCTTGATATAAAGAACAAAAAACTTACCCTTCCATTGATCTATGTTCTAAAAAATGCAAGCCCTAAAGAAAAAGCCTATATTTACAACTTAATAAAAAACCTTGATATTTCTTCCATAAAAGAGATAATGAACAAATATGGTGCAATTGAATATGCAAGAAATGCTGCAAAAAACTATTGTGATGCTGCAATGGATGCTATATCTTCTTTAAAATCCCCTTATAAAAATTCCCTTATTGAGCTTGCCTTTTTTGTTCTTGAAAGGAAGAATTGAAATTTAGAAAATACTATAAGATACAGAATATCTTATCTCTTTTCTTTTTTTTGCCCTCTCAAACCCAATGTCAATAAGCCTTGTAATGAGTTCCTTAAAGCTTATCCCAATTGGTTCAAAAAGAAAGAAAGACAATGAACCTGGAATTGTGTTTATCTCATTGATATAAACTTTTTCATCATCTGTAACAAAAAAATCGACTCTTGCGACACCACTACATTGGCAAGACCTAAAGGCATAAACTGCCATATCTTGTATTTTCTTTGTAACCTCTTTAGATATTGGGGCTGGGATTATACGGGATGCACCCTTCATCCCCTTTCCTTTCCCACCTTTTTTGTACTTATCACCATAAGTTAAAAATTCATCGGATACAATTGGCATCTCACATAAAGATGTAATAATATCATCACTATCAAGAACAGCACAGTTCACTTCATTAACATTACTCAATGCCTTCTCTACAATCACATTATAGTCATATTCAAAAGCAACATCTAGAGCAAACGATAACTCATCAAGGGTCTCGCATTTATTTATCCCAATGCTTGAGCCAAGACTTGATGGTTTTACAAAAAGTGGGAATGAAATTCTATTCTGTATTTCCTTAATTATTTCATTAGACTTTTCTCTCCAATTATTTCTTGAAAAACAAAGCCAATCAACGATTGGTAAACTAAGCCCAGAAAATAACCTCTTTGAGACTATCTTATCCATTGAAATAGCAGAGCCAGTAACACCAGAACCAACATAAGGGACATTTATCATTTCAAGCATTCCTTGCAATGTTCCATCTTCACCAAATGTCCCATGAACCAATGGAAACGCAATATCTATCTTTATTTTTGTACCAAATAATCCTTCCTTTGCAAGAGAATTTGAAGAAATAAAGATCTTTTTTACTTTGATATTTGGATAATTATTTTTGAACTCCCCAAAAGACTCGGGTGCAGTTACCCACTCTCCATCTTTTTTTATATAAATAGGAATCGGCTCATATTTTTCTTTATCAATTGCTTTAATTACCTGGTATGCAGTAATAACAGAGACTTCATGTTCGACAGACCTACTTCCAAATATTATACCAACCCTACTTTTTTCCATTTATGCATTTTGATTTTTAGTTTGATTTTTACAGTACTTCTCCGGTGGTCACAATTTCTGTTATTTCTTTTGTTACTCCTGCTTGTCTTGCCTGATTGAATGTGAAAAATAGCTCCTTTGCAAGGCCTTCTGCGTTTTTCGTTGCATTATCCATTGCAAGCATACGAGCCGCATTTTCTGATGCAATTGACTCAAGAAATACCTCGTAAATCTCGTATTTAAAATATAAAGAAAATATCGCTTCAAGACATGTAATTGGGTCAGGCTCATAAATATAGTCAGAGATAAATCTTTTTTCTGGTTCTTTCGGAGTAACAGGGATGAGCTTATAAACAGTAGATTTTTGTCTAAAAACAGAAACAAACTCATTGTAAATTAAAACAACCCTGTCAAACTCGCAAGACAAAAAGCCTTTTTCTGCCTTATTTGCAATTTCATAAGATACACCCTCAATATCTTTTTCTGGAAAAATATATTCTGAGATTATAGGAAAACCTTTTTTTCTGAAATGGAATATACCCCTTTTTCCAACAAGCAGAAGATTTATATTTGAACTAACCTCATTTATATATTTTTCTGCACACAGGATAAGATTTGTATTGAAGGATCCACAGAGTCCTCTGTTAGATGTAATTATAACTGCCAGTTCATTTTTTACCTCCCTTTCTATTAGATATGGATGGTTTTTGGATGCGCGTAGTGCTATATCCTGCATGATCTCTTTTAATCTATGTGCATACGGCCTTGCATGTTCTGTTTTTATCTGTGCCTTTGCAAACTTTGCGGCCGCAACAAGCATCATCGACCTAGTCATTTTTTGGATGTTTTTTATGGTCTTTATCCTTGCTTTTATATGGCGTACTGATACCTTAGCCATTTTTTAGATTATTTATTTTTTATTTTTTCTTATTCTTCCTGTTCCTCTTCTTCTGATTCTCCCTCTTCCTCTGGTTCCTCTTCTTCTGATTCTCCCTCTTCCTCTGGTTCCTCTTCCTCTGGTTCTACTACCATTACATACCTTATTCCTGCATCATAGGTTGTTCTTCCTATTGCGGCAACCCTATAATTTCCAGGTGTGTCTTGGATTGTATATTCAGCGACAAACCATCCGTTATCATCAGCGGTTGGAAAGACGATACCTTCTCTTATTCCAAAGTCGACCCTTATGCTCTCGCCTGCAAGAAAGCCGGCACCCTCAAATGTAATCTTTGTTCCAGGGTTTGGCTCTGTTGGGGTTATGAATAATATGCTTGGTCTAATAATGAATGTTTGGGTATGAAATATATTTGAATTGGATGTTTCTATCGTTATTACCTTTATCCCACCTGGCCTTGTATCAACAAAAAATCCATCACTAAACACGCCATCCTCTGAAATAGTAAATGTTGCATATTCTAGATGGTCATCAAATGAAACGGTAAGAACTTCATTTTCTATCAAGCCATCAGCATTTATCAAAATCTTTGTCCTAACATGACCAATTCTTGGCTCAACAGATATAAGTCTTGGATTTATTGTAAAAACAGATGTCAACTCCCTATCTTCTGTTTTTACCTTTACTAATTGGACTCCCGATAATTTTGGACAAGAAAAGCCCATACTAAAATTTCCATCTACGTCAACAGTCGTTGTCCCTATAGTTTCTATTTTTCCAAAGTCTATTCTTACTACATCATTTGGGGAAAAACCAGCGCCAGATACACGGATACCGCACCCTGTAAATCCATTATCTGGAGAAATGGATATATTTTCTTTCATAAAAAATTCAGCCTCTGCAAGAAGGTATGTAGAATGGCCCATGGCAAAGAGTTTATTTTCTCCCTTTGGATGACTTCCTACTATAAAGCTTGCAGAGAATGTTCCATAGGAGCTTGCATAAGCCTCTGCAACGAGATATGCCCTTCCTAAACCAATCTGAATTCTCTCGCCTGCTCCATAACCTACCCCGAGTACATCTATCTTGTCGCCAGAAACCCCTGTGTTTGGAGAAATTTTAACTGTTGGAACAACCCATATTTTTGCATATTCTACCTTTGACTGTGACTGGGCTGTAATAGAATATTCACCGCCTGGAATGAGATCAACAGTGAATATGCAAGAAAAATCACCATTTTCTGTGGCTATTACCTTTTCTGTTTTGTCAAGGGCTTCGATTAAGACCTCTTCGTTTGCTCCAAACCTTGTCCCAGATACAGTGAATGTCCCTTCAATATTGACATACCCTGGCTCAACAATAAGCTCTGCAAAGCTTATTCCTCCTACCAAAAGAAATACAACTACCTTCTTCATCATACAACACCTCCAAAAAAATTTTTTAATATTATTCTAAAAAAATTATATTTTGTCAATAAAAATTTTTTATTTTATTATATTTTATATTCTTTCCTCTCTGAGAATTCTTCCTGTTTTCCATCGTTCCATTGCTGGACTGGCCTATAATAGCCAGCAACCCTTGAATAGACTTCACATTTTGTATTGCAGAGACCATCTCCAGAAGACTTTGGACATGTAAAGTGCTCGCCTTTTATATATCCATGTATTGGGCAGATGCTGAATGTTGGTGTTATCGTATAGTATGGGATAGAAAATTTCTCTGCAATCCTTCGAATAAGCAATTTACACATCTTCGGATTATCTATTTTTTCTCCAACAAACCCATGAAATACGGTTCCCCCTGTATACAATACCTGAAGCTCATTTTGATGGGAGAGTGCCAAAAACAGGTCATCTGTATAGCCTGCGGGAAGATGGGTTGAGTTTGTATAGTAGGACCTCTCTTTTCCTGCTGTGATGATATCAGGATATTGTTCCTTATCAAGCATAGCAAGTCTGTATGCAGTCCCTTCTGCTGGTGTTGCCTCAATGTTGTAAAGGTTATCTGCTTCCTCTTGAAACTTTAAGATTTTCTCTCGTATAAACTTTAATACTTTTATTGCAAATTCCTTTCCCTCAGGACTTGCAATATCTTTGCCAATAAGATTAATGCATGCCTCATTCATCCCAATAAGCCCAATGGTCGAGAAATGGTTTTTCCAGTATGCACCAAATCTCTCCTTTACGGTCAAAAGATAGTGCCTTGCATATGGATACAGCTCTTCATCAGTAAACCTCTCTATTACCTTTCTTTTTATTTCAAGGCTTTCTTTTGCAATCTCCATAAGTTTTGCAAGCCTTTCAAAGAAATTGTTTTCGCTATGGTCTGAAAGATATGCATTTCTTGGAAGATTAATAGTCACAACACCAATCGAGCCCGTTAAGGGGTTTGAACCAAACAACCCTCCTCCTTTCTTTCTAAGATCTCTATTATCAAGACGCAATCTACAACACATACTCCTTGCATCCTCTGGATCCATATCAGAGTTTATGAAATTGGAGAAATAGGGAATCCCGTATTTTGATGTTATCTCCCAGAGCGGCTCTAAATCCTCATCGTCCCAATCAAAGTTGGATGTTATATTATATGTTGGAATGGGAAATGTAAAAACCCTTCCTTTTGCATCACCACTACCCAACACCTCACAGAACGCCCTATTTATCATCCCCATTTCATACTTAAACTCGGAGTAGGTTGTATCTTGAGGCTTTCCTCCAATGATTACATATTCCTTTGCAAGGGTCCTTGGTGGGACAACATCCATTGTTATATTTGTAAATGGGGTTTGAAAACCAACCCTTGTTGGAATGTTCATATTGAATACGAACTCCTGAATGCATTGACGAACTTCTTTATAAGACAGACCATCATAGCGGATAAACGGAGAGAGTAAAGTATCAAAGTTAGAAAAGGCCTGGGCACCTGCTGCCTCTCCCTGAAGGGTATAGAAGAAATTGACAATCTGACCAAGGGCACTTCTAAAGTGTTTTGGTGGGGATGATTCAACTTTCCCGGATGCACCACCAAATCCCATAAGGAGTAAATCTTTCAGGTCCCAACCACAGCAATATACGGATAATACTCCGATATCATGGATGTGGATGTCGCCCGAAATATGTGCGTCTTTTATACTAGGAGGATATAGTTTTGAAAGCCAGTAATTGGATGTTATGAGAGAGAATATGTAGTTATTCAGTCCTTGCAAAGAATAGCTCATATTTGAGTTCTCCCGAACCCTCCAATCCTGATTTCCAAGATACCTATCAACCATACCAGCAGCATCGGAAAGAAGGTCCCTTGTTTCACGAAGTTTTGCATGTTGTTCACGATAGAGGATATAAGCCTTTGCCACATCAGCATAACCGTCTTCGATTAGCATCTTTTCAACAAGGTCCTGAACATTCTCTACCGTTGGAATCCTCTCATCCTTATAAATGACAGAAAGGGCAGCAACAACATGGCGAGTAGTATTTTCAGCCTTTTTTCTATCGGGTTCCCCAACCGCCTTTGTTGCTTTAAAAATAGCCTCTGTTATCTTCTCTGAATTAAAAAGAACAAGCCTTCCATCTCTCTTTCTGATATATTTAATCATAACTACACCCCCTCCTCATATTACTTTTTATAGCTTACATCTTACAACTCATTGTGGTCAAGAATTTTTGTATTATTTTTTTTTGACTGCGTTACCCACAAGGTAACCACCCCCTATACTGTACTCGTTCCTAAAGAGGCTATAGAAATCTTCTAAGATAGGTGG
>DNCM01000190.1 GCA_003498085.1 bacterium | reverse complement strand
TCCATTTCTATCCTATATATCGCAAATTTTTTCCTATATTGGATAAAATGAATGTAGAAAACCTAGACAGGACTTACCTCTACAGACTTATGGGTAGGTTACAGAAATTTTACTTGCAAAATTTAAAGATTTTGTATATATTTTTAAAAGGATGGATCAATTATTGTGGCAAGATCAAAAGAAGGTTTTTTTATGATTTGTAGGGCTGTTGAAAAAGGAGAAAATATAAATATAATAGAAAATAATAGAAAATACAAAAGAGCCTATAAAAAAGAACACCCTTCTATTTTAAAAATAGCTATTGCCTAAAATAAGGAATTAAGATGATGCAAGTAGCTTACGATTTGTTTCTGAATAGGCAGATTGTGCCAATAAAATAATGAAAAAAAGTTCGGGGATTTTGGTTTTAATAGAAGGTATCTGCTTTGAACAGGGGCCTGTTAAGGTTTATGATGCAAGTGGTGGTTTTGTATGTGCAACAGATACCATTCAATGGAGGATAGATGCCTGTCCAGATGGAGGGACTGTTTCTGTAAAAAATGGGACATATACGGGAGCAGAGAATAAAAACTTAGCCTGGTCTGGGAAGCATATTACTGTCCAATCAGAGAATGGGGCAGAAAATTGCATTATTGTAGGAAAGATTATTGCTTTAAACTATTGGATAAATGAGGATATATCGGAAGTTGTGAAAATTTACGAAGGAGGAAGGTGATGCTACAAGAATATTTAGAGAATGCAATGAGTAAGGCAGTGTATGAGAAGTTGGATGATGGTTCTTATTCTGGCAAAATACCTGTTTGTCCTGGGGTAATTGCCTTTGGAAAAACCCTTTATGAATGTCAAAGAGAGCTTTGTTCTGTTTTGGAAGGGTGGATGATTGTGAAACTGCGACATGCTGATCAACTTCCAGTAATAAATGGTATTGATCTAAACCCAAAGAGAGAAAGAATTTATGCCTAAATGGGGTCCTTGCAAACGACGAGATTTTGTAAGAAAGCTGAAAAAGTTAGGATTCGGCGATCCTGAGCCAGGAGGTCGACATTTCTATATGAGATATGGAGAATATACATTGCCTATTCCAAGCAGTCAAGAGTATTCTGTGGATCAACTCAAGGTTTTACTTTTGGAACTAAAAGAGGTGCTGGGGAGAAAGATAACATTAGATGAATGGCTTAGTTTATGAAGAGATGGTAGAAAAAAGATTTATAGGTTATGGGGGATTATTGGTGTTGTTTGTTTCGTTTGGGGTTTATTTGCATACCCTTACTCCAACAGTAGGATTACATAATTTAAGGGGAGATGATTACTTGTGCTTGGACATTGGGGATTGCCCATCCACCTGGTTATCCATTATATACCTTGTTTGGCAAGCTATGGATGACTATTATACCAATTGGAAATATTGCCTTTAGGATGAATATGGTGTCTGATTTTACTTGCAAAAAGTCAAGATCTTGATATATATTTAACAAGGGAGTGAATTGTGGAGATATTGGGAATTTGTTTAGTTGTAATGAGCCTTTGCCTTACAGCAATAGGTGCAATTGGTGTCTATGTTTGGAAAGCAAATGGTAAGATTCAAGTCCAAATAATGCAGGGTTTAGAGAGAATTGGGCAAGGGATTGAAAGGATTGAGGAGGGGCAGAAGGAGATAGCCCAGATGCTCTTTAACCAGACAAAGATATTGGAGCGAATAGAGGGAAAAATTCCTTCTCCCTCATAATCTGTTGATGAAGAGGATATTGGGTTTGATGGTTTTTGTTGGTTTGGCTTATTAGAAAATAGAATCAGGAGGTGAATTTTATGATTTATAGAGTTATTGTTGAAAAAGGGGAAGATTTTGGATATGTGGTTCACTGTCCAGCTATTCCTGGTTGTCATTCACAAGGAGAAACCATAGAGGAAGCAATAGGAAACATCAAGGATGCCATAAGGGGATGCCTTTCTGTTTTGGAAGAAAAAGAGATATTACCCAAAGAGAGAGAGATTGGGGTGATGGAGGTAGCTGTTTAGTGACAGTTTTACCTGTTGTTTCTGGAGGAGAAGCGATAAGGGCATTTGAAAAGGGGGGTTGGCACATAGAGAGGCGTGCCAAAAGTAGGCATATTATTAATGAAAAAGGAAGGTAGAGAGATTATACTTTCTATCCTAGAACATAGGGTGTTAGATAGGGGTTTGCTTAGAGCCTTAATAAGAGATGCTTATCTTTCAGTTGAAGAGTTCAATTTGTTGTTGAAAAAATGAAAAAGGTATTAGTGGTTTTGGGTTTGGTTGCAGGGGTTTGTTTTGGGCAAGGGTCTGTTACTGTGTATGATGCAAGTGGTGGGTTTGTATGTGCAACAGATACCATTCAATGGGGGATAAATGCTTGTCCGGATGGAGGGACTGTTTCTGTAAAAGATGGGGTATATACGGGAGCAAATAATAAAAACTTAACCTGGTCGGGGAAGCATATTACTGTCCAATCAGAGAATGGGGCAAATAATTGCATTATTGACTGTGAGAATTCTGGAAGGGGGTTTTATTTTAATAATGCTGGCACAGGTGATGTAATAGATGGATTCACGATAAGGAAGGGGTGTGTTGATAGTGATGGTGGCGGAATCCTCTGCTATAGTTCTTCCCCATCCATCACAAACTGCATAATATCGGGGAATACTTCCACTAATTATGGTGGTGGAATCTACTGCTATTGGTATTCCTCCCCATCCATTACAAACTGCACAATCTCGGGAAATAGTGCTAATTATGGTGGCGGAATCCTCTGCCTCTACTCCTCCCCATCCATCACAAACTGCATAATACAAGGGAATACTGCTGGTTGGAGTGGTGGCGCAATCTACTGCCACTCCTCCTCCCCATCCATCACCTATTGTAATTTCTGGAATAACAGTCCTAATAACTACTCTGGTATCGGAGATCAAACAGGGATAAATGGCAATATCTCTCTTGATTCAAAATTTATTAGCCAGTCAGACTTTCACCTTCAACCAACATCCCCTTGTATAGATTCTGGTTCAAACACAGCCCCAGGAATTCCATTAAAAGACAAGGATGGCAATCCAAGAATTATAAGGATTGTTGATATGGGTGCTTATGAATTTACAGGAAATTTCTTACAAATAAGGTTCCTTTTTCCAACATCTGGTCCTGTTGGAGCACCAGTAACCATAAAAGGAAACACATCAGCCACAAATACTATAGTAAGTATAGACTTCGGCACTCACCCAACAATCACTTCAACCCAATCAAGTCCAAATGGCACATTTTCTATAACATTCATTGTCAACACCCAACCAGGCGGCACAACAATAATTACAGCAAGGGATAGTCTTGGCAATGTTTTTACAATTCCATTTATTATCTTGCCTGATTCCTGGATAATGTCTAATATTGGAAGGAATAGGGGACGGGTTGGGGATGTAATTTCCATTTATGCAAGGGGGATTTCTGGGAGTAAGCCTGTTTATATTGACTTTGGAACAATTAGGACAATTACATCGGGATATTCATCTGGAACGGGTTCATTTCAGGCATTCTTTACAATTCCAGCCCTGCCCAGGGGAACATACACAATAACAATTTATGGCTCAATTGTAACCCAGAGCTTTTATATTGATGGCTCTTCTGGAATTGCTGACCCCATATCTGGAGAGGGGCCCGTTGGAACAATTGTAAGTATAAAAGGCGCAGGTTATACAGCAAGCTCCTTAATTTACATTGATTTTGGGACGCATCCAACAATTACAACAACAATGACGGATATCCAAGGCTCATTTACAGTAAGCTTTATTGTCAATACCCAACCTGGCGGGACAAAAATGATAACAATCTATGATGGCCCAAATCAAAATACTATACCATTTAGAATACTTGGTTCAATAGTCCTTCTTTCTCCATCGCAAGGGGCACCATCAACATTGGTAACGATAAAAGGAGTAGGATATGGAATAGAAGAATTGATAAGGATTGACTTTGGGACAGATTTGACAATAACAACAACTACATCCAGTCAAAATGGGACATTTTCATGCACATTCATAACATCAACGCAGGAATTTGGTGTTAATGTAATAACAGCAATGGATTATTTGAATAACCAAGGAACAACAACGTTCATCCTTGGCTGGTTAATCGTTGATGTTGTAGATGTAGCACCAGAATCTATTGGTGATGA
Organism: bacterium; assembly: GCA_003498085.1. Classification (GTDB taxonomy): domain Bacteria; phylum UBA9089; class UBA9088; order UBA9088; family UBA9088; genus UBA9088. The sequence goes on along the minus strand of DNCM01000190.1, from coordinate 435 downwards.
TAAGGAGGATAATATTTTAGCAATAGATGTAGCAAATTATGGTACACAGAGTATTTATTTTAAACAGGTTATGGTAAGGATTGGGACAGATACACCGTTTACAGATTCTCAAATGAACGCCCTATTTTCATCAATTGGCATAGGAGAAGATAAGGTTAACTCACCATTTTCAAATGGAACCGTAACTATTAATCTAACCAAAAACAAAGAAATACCTGCAGGTTCGACTAAGAGATACTTTGTTACCGTCAAGCTTAATATAAGTGCTTCAGCTCAAAATCCAAGAAGATTTAGAGCAACAGTTGATGAAAATGGCATCAAGGGAAATTATACAAGCCTTGAGATGAGGCTTGAGGATTCTAACAATAACAGGCTTACAATTGCCCAATCTGGAGATGAGGAGGTCTCATCATCTATTACAACTGCTGTTGCACG
>DNCM01000054.1 GCA_003498085.1 bacterium | reverse complement strand
TTGGAATCAATTTAAACGAATATGGATTTATTGATACTAATTCATTTTCACCGATGGAGACGAATAAAGGAGGCATATACGCCGCAGGAGTAATCTCTGAACCAAAGGATATTCCAGAGACAGTAATGCAAGCAAGCGCCGCCTCGGCAGAGGCATCTAGATTGCTTGCAGACAGTAGAGGGAGTTTAATTACGGTAAAGGAATTTCCTCCAGAGCGTGATGTTTCTGGCGAAGAACCACGCATTGGTGTATTCGTCTGCCACTGTGGGATAAACATTGCTGGTGTAGTTAATGTGCAAAATGTAGTTGAATACGCAAAAAATCTACCTAATGTTGTTTACGTAGAGAATAATCTTTATACTTGTTCAGATGATACCCAGAAAAAGATTAAAGAAAAGATCAAAGAACATAATCTTAATCGTGTAGTAGTAGCTGCTTGTACCCCAAGAACACATGAGCCATTATTTCAAAATACCCTCCGTGAAGCAGGGTTAAATCCATATCTATTTGAAATGGCAAATATCCGTGATCAAAACTCTTGGGTACATATGTTTGATCCAGAAAATGCAACAATAAAGGCAAAAGACCTGATAAGAATGGTAATTACCAAAGTGAGACTGAATGAACCATTATATTCCCAAAAAATTTCTCTAATTCGAAACGCCTTAGTAATTGGTGGTGGTTTAAGTGGGATAATAGCTAGTTTGAATTTAGCTGATGCGGGCTTTGATGTCTTTTTAATTGAAAAAGAAAAAGAGCTTGGTGGAAATATGAATAAAATTCATTTTACGCTGGATGGTAATGATCCCAAGGAATATTTATTATCCTTATTAAATAAACTGAAGCAGAATAAAAAGATTAATGTAATGACCTCTGCATCTATTACTAATATTGAAGGTTCCATTGGAAATTTTAAAACAAAAATAGTCTTAAATGGTGCTCATGCGCAGGAGATACAACACGGTATTATCATAGTAGCTACCGGTGCTCAGGAATACAAGCCAACCCAATATCTTTATGGTGAAAATGAAAGAGTTATTACCCAATTGGAATTGGAGAAGCAGTTAGCAGTTAATGGTGCGCAATTTTTAGAAAATAAAGTAGGGAATACTGTGGTCATGATTCAATGTGTTGGCTCAAGAGATGATGAGAGACAGTATTGCAGTCGTGTTTGTTGTCTTGAAGCAATTAAGAATGCTCTTAAGATAAAGGAGCTTAATCCTAAAACTTCTATCTATATGCTCTACCGAGACATCCGTGCTTATGGGTTTAAAGAATCCTATTATAATAAAGCAAGAGAGGCAGGGATAATCTTTATTCGATATGACGAAACCGAGAAACCGGAAGTGATGTCAATTTCCGATTCCAATGCTCCACTTAAGGTGAGAGTGGTCGATCAAGTTTTAGGTATGCCTATCGATATCTCTGCTGATTTGGTCGTTTTATCCCCAGCCATTGTACCGAGAGAGGATAATAAAGAATTAGCTCAGATGCTAAAGGTGCCATTAAATCAGAATGGTTTCTTCCTCGAGGCACATATGAAACTCAGGCCTGTAGATTTTGCTACGGATGGGGTGTTTTTATGTGGACTGGCTCATTCACCCAAGCTTATCGAAGAAAGTATTATTCAAGCAAGTGCAGCTGCTGGAAGGGCGATGACTATATTAGCAAAAGACTCTGTTGAATTGGAAGCAAGGATATCTAATGTAATAGATGAGAACTGTGATGGGTGCGCTTACTGCGTAGATCCTTGTCCACTTAAAGCTATTACCCTAATTGAATATGAGAAGGAAGGAGTTATTAAGAAAACAGTTGAGGTAAACGAATCCTTATGTAAAGGTTGTGGAACATGTATGGCTACCTGTCCCAAGCAAGGAATTTATGTAGGGAATTTCAAGTTAGAACAACTTAGGGAGATGAGTATGACTGCACTGGAGACACCAGCAGCAGTTATAACACCAACATTTGAACCACTCATTGTAACCTTTTGTTGCAATTGGTGTTCTTATGCGGGTGCAGACTTAGCTGGGGTCTCACGAATTCAGTACCCACCAAATATTCGGATTATTCGGGTGCTGTGCTCTGGTATGGTACACCCAAATTTAGTAATTGATACCTTGACTAAGGGTGCGGATGGTGTACTTGTCTGTGGCTGTCATATTGGAGATTGCCATTACTTGGAAGGGAATTTTAAGGCTGAGGCTAGGGCAGATGCCATTTCCCTGATGCTTGAGGACTTCGGTTTAGAACCTGAGCGTTTTCGTTTAGAGTGGGTCTCGGCAGCAGAAGGATCAAGGTTTGCCCAGGTAGTCAAAGAGATGACTGAAAAGATAAGGCAACTTGGTCCAAATCCCTTTAGGGGATTCTAAAATTGGATGTGGAATATTTTGAAGGGAGGTTTGGGTTTATGAAGCCCGCAATAGCCAGAAGGTTTGATGATAAGAAGTTTATGTGGGATGGCAGGATTTATGAAACAGAAGAAAAGGCAAAGGAGATGATGAAGGAATATCAGACAAGAAATTTTGAGACTAGAATACTTAAGGAAGAGGAAAAATACCTTCTCTATACGAGGAGGGTGGTAACTGAGGTGGTGGTTGAAGGCTCCCCACCCATATAAACCACTTATACCAAACCAAAGGGGGTAAGAACAATGGCTGTAAGAGTTGCCGAAGAATGGTTGGCTACCTGCGGTGGTTGTGAGGTAACCTTGCTTGATAGAGGGATGCCACTGCTTGATCTTTTGCCTAAGCTTGAGTTTGTCCATATGCCTGTCATTATGGACCATAAGTATTACGGACAAACAGGTGAAAGAGAGGAATTAGAGATTCCTGAGGCAGATGTAGGTTTAATTTCAGGCAGTGTTCGTAATATTGAGAACCGCCATGTGGTTGAAGAGATGCGTAAAAAATGCAAGATTTTAATTACAGTAGGGTCATGTGCCAACTATGGTGGGATTCCCGGAATGAACAATCTCTTTACCGTAGCTGAGATTGCTAAACTCATCTACGAAGATACACCCAGTACAGATGCTGCACCTATGCCTACTGAAGAAATTCCTCCCCTTGAAGAGCGGGTTTATGCTGTCAGTGAGGTAGTCAATGTCGATCTCAAGCTTCCTGGATGTCCAACCCCACCAGAGTTATTGGTTGAAGCTATAACCTGTCTATTAGAAGGTAGAGAATTTAAGTTAGAGGAACGTTCAGTATGTGATGAATGTCCGCTAAAGAGGGAGAAGAAGGTAGTAACCTCAATCAAAAGGCCCTTAGAGTCGGTTGAGTTTATTCCGGGTCAACCCTTAGAAGAGGTCCGCTGTTTTATGGAACAGGGCTTTCTTTGTCAGGGGCCAGTTACAATGTCTGGTTGCGGTGGAGAAGAGAAGATACCAAGATGTATCAAGGCGTATATGACCTGTCGAGGCTGCTTTGGTCCTATTCGTGAAGGAGCCAATCCCATGGTTGATATGATTGGTGCACTTTCATCCGTCGGGCTCAACCCTAGGGAGATTGTCGATCGGGTTCTTGTCTTCAATAGATTCGTCGGGGCCCAGAATCGCCTAAGACCTAGAATGGGAGGGAAGTGAGAATATGAAAAAGACGATAAAACTTGCACCTGTAACAAGGGTTGAGGGCCATGCTAAAATCACTATCCAACTGGATGAGCAAGGTAATGTGGCCGATAGCCGAGTAAACGTTGTTGAACTGCGAGGCTTTGAAAAATTCTGCACTGGAAGGCCGATAGAGGAAATTCCCAGAATTACCCCCAGGATCTGTGGGGTTTGTCCTTGGGCTCACCACTTAGCCAGTGCCAAGGCCGCCGACGCTGCTTTTGAGGTAGATATTCCACTAGCGGCTAAGAAGATTCGAGAGCTAGCCTATATGGCTCACTATATCCACTCCCACACACTCCACTTTTTTATCCTTGCTGGTCCTGATTTTGTTATGGGGCCAGATGCAGACTATTCGGTCAGAAATGTCATTGGCGTAGTGAACAAGATTCCAGATATTGCTAAAGAGGTAGTCAAAATAAGATATACTGGTCAGATGATGACCCAAATCATGGCTGGTAAGGCCATCCATCCAGATGTTGCTTGCCCTGGTGGCTGGAGTAAACCAATCACCGAAGGAGAAAGAACACAACTTAAGGAGATGGCCAATGAATGCTTGGAGTTTGCCAAATTTGCCATTGACTTTGCTAAAAAGAATATCTTTCCACAGTATCTAGACACAGTCAAGACCTTAGGGGTCATCGAGACTGGCTTCTTAGGTATAGTCAGCAATGGTGGAGCGATGAACCTTTACGATGGTAAGCTCCGGATGATGAATAAGGATGGAAGCTACGAAGACTTTGAGACAACCGACTACTTAAATTACATCGCTGAGCATGTTGAGCCCTGGAGTTATCTCAAGTTCCCTTATCAAAAGAAAGCAGGTGGTTTTTCTATGGATTTGGAGAATCCCGTGGGGATATACAGGGTTAATACCTTAGCGCGGGTGAATGTGGTCGATAATATTCCTACACCGTTGGCTCAGGCTGAGCTTGAGGAGTTTCGTGCCTCATTTGGTCGTCCAGCCCAATTGACCCTCTTACATCACTGGGCAAGATTGATCGAACTTCTCTATGCGGCTGAGCGAGCCGTTGAGTTAGTGAACGATCCAGATATTACCAGTACTGATATCCGGAAGAAGGTCACACCCAGGGCCGCAAGGGGAATAGGTGTGGTGGAGGCACCAAGAGGAACACTCATCCATGATTACACAACAGATGAAAATGGGATGGTCATTGCAGTAAATATTATCGTGGGAACCACCCATAATAACGCACCTATCAATATGTCGGTGAAACAGGCAGCAAAGAATCTCATTAAGAATGGTCATTATGATGAGGCTATCTGCAATCAGGTCGAAATGGCTATTAGGGTGTATGATCCTTGCTTTTCCTGTGCTACCCATAACCTAGATGGAGCGATCGCTGTAAAAGTTGATATCTTCAACCACCAGGGCGAGTTACTGGATAGCTTCAAGAACTGCTAGAGAAGGCGGATTATATTTTGGTTTACATCTTTGGTGGTGGAAACATCTTATTTAGTGTCAAAAGCAGTGGAGGGGATAATCTTAGGAAAAATTAAGGAGGTGCGTTCGTAATGCATGAGTGGGGAATTATGGATGAAGTCATAAAGGAGATAATTAAACAGGCATCCGAAAATGGGTTAAAAAGGATAGATAAGGTTTCTCTATCAATTGGCAAAGATAGTCATTTAACTCCTGAATCCATAGAAGTTATCTTTAGAAGTCTAGCTGAAGAAACAATCCTTGTAGAGACTAAATTAGAAATAAAGAATACTGAGGGTAGGGGAGTAGTTATTGAGTCTATTGAAGGAAGAAGGGGAGAGGAAAATCTATGTTTCTCAGTAAAGGATGGAAGTTGCGAGGAATAAGGAAGGCTGAATAAAAATGGAATTGGATGAAAAAAGGCTACACCGTATCTTAAAGATTACATGTTACCATCCTGATAAAAAGTCTACCATTATCAATATCCTTGATAAGGCAAGACAAAAAAAAGGGCTAGATTTGGAAGAGGTAGGTTTTTTAGTCAATCTAGCTGACCGGGAGCTTATAGATGGATTGTTTGATGTAGCCTCAAGGATCAAATTCGAGATTTATGGTGAGCGACTTGTATTTTTTGCACCGTTATATATCTCAGATTTTTGCATTAATGATTGTGAGTATTGTAATTTTCATATAAGGAATAAGGGTTTAGTGCGTAAAAAACTTACCTTAGATGAGATAGAAGACCAAACAAAATTCCTAATAGATATGGGACATAAGCGGATACTCCTTGAATGTGGTGAAGATCCTGTTAATAATACGATTGATTATGTTGTAGATGCTATTGAAAAGATTTATGCAACTAAGACATCAAAGGGAAATATCCGACGGATAAATGTAAATATCGCTGCTACTTCGGTAGAGAATTATCATAGATTAAAGCAGACAAAGATTGGTACATATCAGTTGTTTCAGGAGACATATCATAGAGAAACCTTTGAGGAGTTACATAGATATCCCAAGAAAGATTACACCAGGCAAATTACTACTCATGAGCGTGCATTTGAGGCGGGGATAGACGATTTAGGGTTAGGCGTACTTTTTGGGTTATATGACTGGAGGTTTGAAGTTCTTGGGTTAGTTTCGCATGCACAATATCTGGATAAAGAATTTGGTGTTGGACCACATACGATCTCTGTACCAAGATTTTGTCCAGCACCCACAGTTACATATAAACCAGCATATCCTGTCTCAGATAGTGATTTTCTCAAGCTTATTGCGATTTTAAGATTAGCTGTGCCATATACAGGGATGATTATTTCAACCAGAGAGACACCGCAGATAAGAAGGATTGCATTTAGAATTGGCATTTCTCAGGCAAGTGCCTCTTCAGTAACAACTGTTGGAGGCTATAATCAAAATAACCTAAAATCGCAACCTCAGTTTGAAATTTATGATGAGAGAAGGCTTGGCGAGGTTATTGACGATATCCTTGAGGATAAATTCCTCCCCAGTTTTTGTACTGCTTGCTATAGGGTGGGCAGGACTGGCGAAAGGTTTATGGACTTAGCAAAACCAGGTGAAATACACCATTTTTGCCGTTCTAACGGTATCCTTACATTTGCAGAATACATCGAAGATTTCGCTACAGACGGGCTATATGAGAGAGGATACGAAGTAATAAATCATTACCTAAATCAAATTGATAATGAAGAAATTAAAAATCAAACCCTCCTCCGCCTTAAAAAAATCAAACAAGGCAAAAGAGATATCTATTTTTAGAAAACTGTTGTCATCACCAAGAGGAGGCAATTGTTTCATTGTTTAAGGGATTTTTAAAACTTCATCCATCGCTCATAATCTTTATCCAAACCTCCCTTTCCCTTGGTCCGTCAAATTCGCACAAAAAGATTCTTTGCCATGTTCCCAACGAAGGCTTTCCATTACGGATAAAAATAGATAAGGAGTTGCCCATAATGGATGCCTTTATATGGCTATCTGCATTTCCCTCGAGGTGTCTAAAATATGGCTCATCTTTCTTTATCAGATCAGAAAGTGCTCTCTTTATATCACCGCAAACTTCTGGATCATACCCTTCATTTATCGTTATCCCACAGGTTGTATGTGGGACAAAGAGAAATAGAACACCATCCTTTTTATCTATTCTAGATGAAATTATATCTGTAATATCGACAAATTCTTCCCTTTTTTTGGTTTTTACATTTATTACCTGTATTACTTGCATCCTGAACAAGTTGTTTTTATACATCCAGAACAAGAAGAATCAACATATCTGCTTGTTTTTATCATAGGAAGAGAAATCGTTTTTTTTGTATCGCTACTTCCACATTTGTTACAAATAGGTTCTTCCCTACCATAAATGATATCAAATTTATACTCACATTTGTTACACAGATAAGTATAAATTGCCATAACAAGAAAATAATAGAGATTGACAAAAATCTTTGTCAACAATACAATTAAATGAGCTTTATGGATATTCTAGAAATGTTAAAGGAAAAAGGAGCGGTTCTAGAAGGGCATTTTCTTCTTTCCTCAGGTCTTCATAGTAAAACATACATTCAGATGGCAAAAATTCTTCAATGGCCAGAGGATGTGTCATTCCTTGGAGAAAGACTTGCAAGGCTTTTTCTGGGAAAAAACATAGACGTCGTTCTTTCTCCAGCGATTGGTGGAATAACAATTGGCTATGAAACCGCAAGATATATCAAGAAAAGGGCGATATTTGCAGAAAGAAGGGATGGAAAGATGGGACTTTTTAGGAACTTTGAGATAAAAGCTGGTGAATGCGTTCTAATTGTTGAGGATGTTTTTACAACAGGAGGGACAGTCAATGAAATGGTTGAGATAGTTGAGGAATGTGGAGGTAATGTAGTTGGGATAGGTGTTTTGGTAGATAGGAGTAAAGAAAAAAGGGACGATGTAAGTTCATTGGTTAAAATTGATATAGAAGTGTGGAAAGGTGAAGAGTGTCCATTGTGTAAAGAGAGTATTCCCATTATAAAACCAGGATCAAGGTGATATAAATTGAAACTTACCCATATCTTCCTTAACTAAATTTGAATTTTTTGGTAAAAAAGGCCATTTTTAGTTAAAGTGAGGGTTTCTTATA
>DNCM01000079.1 GCA_003498085.1 bacterium | reverse complement strand
TTCAAAGACCTTGATGAATTTAAAGCCAAAGCATATACTTATCAACTATATTTCAACTACAAGAGAAAGAACAGATGGAAAGATAAGATGAGTCCCTATGACATCTTGATAAGAGACACCAATACAATCAACCCCAGTATTCTAAATCTACCCCCACCTATCTTAGAAGATTTCTATAGCCTCTTTAGGAACGAGTACAGTATAGGGGGTGGTTACCTTGTGGGTAACGCAGTCACTTTTATGAAAAATATTTCTTTATTTTCTTAAAAGGCCTGATAATATGTCCTTTACAATTCACCGAGAATTACTATTTCTTTTTCTCTTTTTAAGGAAAGATTTCTATTTTTTGTTTTTTTATATAAATTTTATAAGTTGGGGAAGTTCTGCAAAACATTTGACAAAATTTTTTATCACTCGTATAATTCTTTTGATGGGAAGTTTTATTTGTATTTTTTTGATAGGAAGTATATTATTTCTTCCAGTTATTAAATCAAAAATAAATAAAGAAACATTTATTGGAAAGGAAAAACAAAACCTCCTTGTCCAGACAGTGATTGAGGAGCACAATATAGAAATTATAGCAAAAAAAGAAATTGCAAAGGAGAAAGTTATATGTACAGATTATATAGTTCAACCCAACGACACACTTTGGGCAATATCAAGAAAGTTTGGTTTAAACCTTTCTACTATTATAAGTGCCAATAACCTAACAACAAATATCTTAAGACCTGGGACAACCCTCAAAATTCCAAGCCAAAAAGGTATTGCTTATAAGGTAAAAAAAGGGCAATCGCTTTGGGATATTTCAAGAAAATTTAATGTTTCTCTGGATAAGATAAAAGAGGCGAACGAGATTACAACAAATACAATAAGACCAGGCCAAAAATTATTCATTCCTGGTGTGAGCCTAACACAGGAAGTCGTCTTTGCTCAACAGTTTTCCGATAGGTTTATAAAGCCTGTTTTTGGTTATGTTTCCTCTTCATTTGGACATAGAATTCATCCAATTTTTAGAAAATACCATTTTCATGCTGGAGTAGATTTAAAGGCCCCTTATGGTTCAACAGTAAGAGCATCCCAGAGCGGAAGGGTTATCTTTACAGGATGGAAGACAGGTTATGGAAAGTGTATTATTATAAAACATAACAATGTTTACAAAACTATATATGGACATCTTTCAAGGATCTCCGTAAATCCTGGTCAATATGTTAAAGGGTCAGATCCTATTGGAACAGTTGGAAATTCAGGGCTTACAACAGGCGCTCACCTTCATTTTGAAGTTTTAAAGAACAATAGACCGATAGATCCCCTGTCCCTTATCCGTTGATGAAAAGAGTCCTTTCTGGGATGCGTCCTACAGGAAGACTCCACCTTGGACATCTCGTTGGAGCATTAGAAAATTGGCTTGTTTTACAGGAGAAATATGAGTGCTTTTATATGATTGCAGATTGGCATGCCCTAATGAGTGAATACCAGAATTCAAAAGGCCTTTCAGAAAATACAGAAGAGGTTCTTTTAGACTGGCTTTCTTGCGGAATCTCTCCAGATAGATCAATCATATTCTGCCAATCAAATGTACCAGAACATGCAGAGATTTATCTTCTATTTTCTATTATTATGCCACTTGGCTGGCTTAAAAGAAACCCAACATATAAAGAGCAGATTAGGGAGCTTTCAAATGTTGATTTGGAAACGCATGGTTTTTTAGGTTATCCTGTCCTTCAGGCAGGAGATATATTGCTCTATAATGCAGATATCGTCCCAATAGGCGTTGACCAACTACCGCACCTTGAACTTACAAGGGAATTGGTAAGGAGATTCAACCATCTATATGGAGAGACATTTGGGCTTCCAGAACCCCTTCTTACAGAAACACCGAAATTGCTTGGGATAGATGGAAGAAAAATGAGCAAGTCATATAACAATGCAATATTCCTTTCCGAACAAAGTGACATTGTAGAAAAAAAAGTAAAACAAATGATTACAGATCCAGAAAGGATTCATCCAAACGACTTAGGTCATCCAGATGTCTGCAGTATCTTTTATTTATGGAAGGCATTTGAGAAAGAAAAAAATAAAGTAGTTGAAGAGGAATGTAAAACAGCGAAGAGGGGTTGTGTTTTTTGTAAAGAAGAGATTGCAACTGTTTTAAATGAAAAGCTTTCTCCGATTAGAAAAAGAAGAGCTGAGCTAAAAAAAGATAAAGAGCTTCTTTCAAGGATTATAAAAGAAGGAAACGAAAAGGCAAGGGAGCTTGCATCAAAAACTATGATCGAAGTAAGAAGAAAGATCGGCTTTTATGAAAAGTTATAATGGGTAACAACGAGGTATACCTCGATCTTGAAACACAGGATATAATTGGTGAAAAAGAATTAAGGATATCTGTTGCTTGTATCTTTAAGAATGGGTATAAGGTATTTATGGAAAATGAAATAGAAAGTTTATTAGATGAACTTTTCTCGTCATCGCTAGTCATTGGTTTTAACCTTTTTGATTTCGATTATAAAGTCCTTGGAGCATACACAGAGAAAGACTTATATAAATTTCCTACCATTGACATGCTGAGAGAGATTAAAAAAGTTTTGGGTTTTAGGATAAGCCTCAATAATTTGGCAAAGGCAAATCTGGATAAACAAAAACTTGGCTCTGGACTTGATGCAGTAAGATTTTGGAAAGAGGGGAATATAGAAAAACTTATTGAATATTGCATAAGGGATGTTGAGGTAACAAAGGATATTTATCAGCTTGGAAAAAAACAAGGATTCCTTTACTATATAGAAAGAGGAAGTAATGGAGAAAAAAAGAAGGTTTCGGTCAAATGGTAATATTGTTCTAATTGGCTTTATGGGTTCTGGGAAATCATCGGTTGGAAAATACCTTGCAAGCTGCTTAAATTTGGAATATATTAGTTCTGATGATATTATTGAAGAAAGGGAAAAAATGAAGATATCTGATATATTCAAAAAGTATGGAGAAAAATACTTCAGAGAAAGGGAAAAGGAGGTGATAAGGGATGTATCAAACAGAAAAAATACTGTTATTGCAACAGGTGGAGGGATTGTATTAAACTGGGAGAATGTAGAAAATCTAAAGAAGAATGGAGTAACATTCTTCCTTAGGACATCTTGTGGTACTATCTACAATAGAATAAAGGATGATAAAACAAGACCGCTTCTTGATGTAGAAGACCCAATTTCTACAATAAGAAGGATATTAAAAGTAAGAATGCCCCTCTATAAAGCCGCATCTGATTATATTATTGATACATCAAGGCTTTCAGTAGAAGAGGTTTCTGAAAAAATCAAAAATTATATAAGGAGGATAGAAGATGAAAAAGATTAAAGGTTATTGGTTGTTGAGCTTTTTGTTGTGGGTTATACAAGGATGGACAATAAACATTGCATATATCGATGCCCAAAAGATATTTGATAGTCATCCTGATGCAAAATCTGCAAAGGAGTTGTTGCAAAAAGAAATAGAAAAAGAGAAACTTGAGATAAAGATTATGGAAAGGGAGATTATGGAACTTCAAAAGGAATTGGAAAAGCCTTTGTCAGATGAAGCAAAAAGGAAGAAAGAGATAGCAATAAAGGTAAAACTTGAGGAATTGCAAAGATATGAACAGGAAGCAATGGAGAGGATCCAGGAAAAGAGAATCAAACTTGAGCAGGATATAAACTCAAAGATATACAAAAAGATTGAGTATCTTGCAAAAGAAAGGAAGATTGATCTTGTTATTGATAAAGACAGTGTCATCTATGGAATTCCCGACCTTAACATTACAGATGATGTTATAAAATTGATTGAGGCTGATAAAAAAAAAGACGAATAAAAGATAAAAGGTGAAACTTTGTGAAATTGCAGAGATTTTAAATGGAGAGCTTTTTGGCAACCCAAATATAGAGATAAAAGGGCTTGCATCTATTGAAGATGCGAAGAAAGATCAGGTTACATTCCGTGATGAAGGAAAAAAGATAGTTTCAACGAATGCAGGGGCAATTATTTCAAAGAAAGAGGAAAATATTCCGACAATCGTTGTTGAAAACCCAAAAGCATCATTTGTCAAACTCTTATCCATTTTCTCTGCTCAAAAACACCCTTCTGGAATAAGCAAAAAGGCAATCATCGAAGAAGACGTCGAGATTGGAAATGATGTCAGTATTGGTCACTTAGCTGTAATAGATGATTATGCAAAGATAGGTGATAAAAGCATAATATATCCAAAAACCTATATTGGTCGAGAAGTTGTGATTGGGAAAGAAACGGTTATATATCCTGGCTGTGTCATAATGAATGCAAGGGTTGGGGACAGGGTAATAATTCACTCTGGATGTGTGATTGGTGATGATGGGTTTGGTTATATCAATGAAGAAGGTAGAAATATAAAGATTCCACACCAAGGAATTGTTATAATCGAGGATGATGTTGAGATAGGGACAAATACAACTATTGACAGGGCTATGGTAGGCTCAACGACGATTGGAAGTGGAACAAAAATAGATAACCTTGTCCAAATTGGTCATAATTGTACGATTGGAAAAAATTGTATAATTGTTGCCCAGGTCGGAATATCTGGCTCCGTTAAAATTGAAGATAATACTGTCATTGGAGGACAGGTAGGTATTGCCGACCATATAAGGATAGGAAAAAATGTAAAGATTGCGGCAAAATCTGGAGTGACAAAGGATATTAAGGAAGGATCGATTGTCTCTGGTTTTCCTGCAAAGCCACATAGCGAGGAAAAAAGGCTTTCTGCATTCATCAATAGACTGCCAAAATTGGTAGAAAAGGTAAAAAGGCTTGAGGAATTAGTGAAGAACAAGGATTAAAATGGAAGGTCTAATTCTTGTTGTTATTATTATTTTAGTTGTTGGGACAGTTATATTTTTCGTTTTAAGACAAAGGGATCAATCCCTGATGTTAATGCAGCAAGAGATAGCAAACCTAAGGATTGAGCTTAACCAAAACTTAAATAATATTACCAAGCAGGTTCAAGATAGGCTTTCTGAAACAAGTAGTGTTATTTCTGATGCGCATAAAACAATAGGAGATAGGCTTGATGCGTCAAGTCGAGCCTTCTCAGAAGTTAAGATGCATCTTGGTGAGCTTAGTGAAGCAACTAAGAGGATATTTGAGATTGGACAGAGTATCGTGAGTCTTGAGAATATTCTAAAGGCTCCAAAGACAAGGGGGACAATCGGTGAGTATTTCCTTTCTGAGATTTTAAAAAATTCGCTTCCTGAGGCAAATTTTTCATTACAATACAGGTTCAAAAATGGAAATATCGTTGATGCAATAATAAAGCTTAAAGAGGGTTTTGTCCCAGTTGATGCAAAGTTTCCTTATGAAAACTTTAAAAGGTATACAGAGAGTGGCAACGAGAAATACAGAAGAGAATTCTTAAGTGATGTCAAAAGACATATCGACGATATTGCCAAAAAATATATCCTCCAAGATGAAGGGACATTTGGTTTTGCCTTAATGTTTGTTCCATCGGAGAATGTCTATTATGAGATAGCAGTATCTGAGCAGGGTATTTTTTCCCATTCTATCTCAAAAAATATTTTTCCTGTCTCTCCTAATCTCTTTTGGCTTTACCTTACAACGATAGGGATTGGCCTAAGGGGAATGAAGGTAGAGGAAAATGCAAAGGAGATAATAATGGGTATAGAAAGGCTTTTTAATGAATTCAGTAGTATAAACTCTGATTTTTTACAATTAGAAAAACTCTTCTTCTCTGCCACAAAGAAGCTAGAAGGTATAAAAAGTGAGTTAAATAGGTTTGAATTGTTGCTTAATGGGCTTTATAAAGTAAAAGAAACTACATCCATGTAAAATAAACAAAGGCACCAAAACAGAAAGAGAAATCAAATGATAAAAAAATAATTAGTGAAGACAAGACTTGTTATTGACAATTTATTATTTGAACTAATATAATTTTAACATTTAAATAATATAGAAAGATGGGGCTAGAAAAAGAGAAAAAGAAAAAATTGATTTCTGAGTATCAAATTCATAGTATAGATACGGGCTCTTCCGAGGTTCAGATATCTCTCTTTACTGAAAGAATTAGCAATTTAACCTCGCATATGAAGACTTTTAAAAAAGATTTCCAAGCAAGAAGAGCCTTGATAAGACTGGTTAATAAAAGAAGGAGGCTTCTTCTTTATCTTAGGAAAAAATCAGGAGATAGATATACCATTCTTATTGAACGACTTGGGATAAGAAAGTGAAGTCTTTAACCTGCAATTTAGGAGGAAAATGCCTCACTATTGAAATAGGAAAAATAGCAAAACAAGCGAACAGTTCTATCCTTGTAGCCTATGGTGATACTGTTGTTCTTACCGCACTAACGATTCAGAAAGAAGCAACAAACACCGATTATTTTTCCCTTGTTGTTGATTATAGAGACAAATTTTATGCAGCAGGAAGATTTCCTGGTGGATTTTTCAAAAGGGAAGGAGCACCGAAAACATCAGAAATCCTTTCGGCAAGACTTATAGACAGGTCAATTAGACCTTTGTTCGATGATGAAATTAGGAATGAGATTTATATTTACACAACCGTTCTTGCAATAGACAACGACAACGATCCTGATATTTTAGGAGTTATCGGAGCATCCTCTGCAATCATTTCAGCAGGAATACCGTTTAAAGATGGTCCTGTTTCTGCTGTAAGGATTGGGAAAATTGGAGATGAATATGTTTTAAACCCAACATTTACCGAAAGAAAAGAAAGTAAACTTGATATTATTGTTGCTGGATGTGGCGATAAAATAGCGATGATTGAGGCAAAGTGTAATATTGTATCTAATGACGAAATATTATCCGCCATTGAGTTCGCAATCCCTGCCATAAATACCTTAAATAAACTCCAAGAAGGGATAAAACCAGAAAGACAAATAACGCTTATAAAAGAGGTACACGATGAAAACATCGGGGTAAAAATAAGGGAATTAGCTTTTAATAGACTAAAAGATGTTTATAATAATATCTGTGATGCAGATGAAAAAAAAGAGGCTATAAACAAAATTTGGGAGGAAATAAAGAAGGAATTCGAAAGTAAAAACGATGCAAAATTTTTCTTTGAGAAAATAAAAAAAGAAATAGCCAGGGAAAACATAGTGATAAAAGGAATAAGAGGTGATGGAAGGAAGTTAAATGAAATTAGAGATATAGAGTGTAGTGTTGGGATACTAAAAAGAACACATGGTTCAAGTCTATTTACGAGGGGCCAAACCCAGACTATGTCAATTATAACACTTGGAACACATGAAGACGAGCAACTTATGGACGAAATAGAAGGAAAATGGAACAAAAGATTCCTTCTTCACTACAATTTTCCTCCATATTCAACGGGAGAGGCAAAAGCAGTGAAGGCACCAGGAAGAAGAGAAATAGGCCATGGCGCATTAGCTGAAAGGGCATTGGAACCAGTTATTCCAGATTGTGATAAATTTCCTTATACGATTAGGGTTGTATCAGAAATCATGGAGTCAAATGGTTCAACATCTATGGCATCAGTTTGTGGAGCCTCCCTTTCTTTGATGGATGCTGGTGTTCCAATATCATCCACTGTTTCTGGAATATCAATAGGTATGGTAAAAGAAGGAGAAAAAATCGTTTTACTTTCTGATATAAGTGGGGAAGAAGACCATATAGGAGATATGGATTTTAAGGTTGCAGGTACAAAAGAAGGGGTTACTGCAATACAAATGGACATAAAGCTTTCCGGGATAGAAATAGAAATAATAAAAAATGTTTTGGAAATGGCAAAAGAAGGAATAGTTTTTATCCTTGATAAGATGAATGAAGTACTTTCTTTTCCAAGAAAGAAAGTTTCAAAATATGCGCCAAAAATTAGCATTATAAATATTAGGCCTGATAAGATAAGAGACCTAATTGGTCCATCTGGAAGAAATATCAAAAAAATAATTGAAGCAACGGAAGCGAAGATAGATGTTGACGATAACGGCAAGGTATGTATATTTCACTCTGATGACGAGAAACTAAAATCTGCCTGTGATATGGTTCACTATCTAACGGATGAAGTAGAGATTGGGAAGATTTATAAAGGAAAGGTAATGAAAGTTGTTAATTTTGGAGCATTTGTTGAGATTCTTCCTGGTCAAGAAGGGCTTGTTCATATTTCTGAACTTGCACCATATAGGATAAGTAACATTTTTGATGTTATAAAGGAAGGAGAAGAAGTAGAAGTTAAGGTTGTAGGTATTGACCACCATGGAAAGATAAGTCTTTCAAGAAAGCAAGTTTTACATTCGATGGAAAATGCAAGATGAAAAATTCTACAAGCATATCTTTAAAAACCAAATAACATATCTATGTGAAAAAGTAGATTTCGTCCGCTCGGCAACAATAGGTGTGTGGATAAGGGGCGGTTCTATATATGAGGAGAAAAAAAATCAAGGTATTTCGCATTTTATTGAGCACATTCTTTTTAAAGGAACAAAGACAAGATCTGCAAGGGACATATCTGCAACAATCGAGGGTGTTGGTGGTGAATTGAATGCATGGACAGGAAAGGAATATACTGTATTCTATGTAAAATTGCCAAGCGAACATCTTGAGATTGCAATCGAGCTTCTTTCAGATATCATCTACAACTCATTATTTTCACAATCAGATATCGAGATGGAAAAACAAGTTATCTTAGAAGAAATAAGGAGGTACGAAGATGCGCCTGATGATGAGGTCCACGATTTACTTCTAGAATGTGCATTTGGCAATCATCCACTGGGAAGACCGATCCTTGGAAAAAAAGAAATTGTTTCGGCAATGGATAGAAAAGAAATAATGAATTTTTACAAAACCCATTATATACCAAGAGAGACTACTATTTCAATTGCTGGAAATATTGATAAAAAAGAAGGAGAAAGGTTGGTTTTTAATTATTTTTCAAAAAATTCAGGTTGTGAATTTAAAAAAACGATCCCTCCTCCAACTATATTGGGAAGGACAATAAATAAAGAAAAGGATACTGAGCAAGTCCATTTTTGTATGGGGACAAAAGGATTACCTGTTGCCGATTCCGAAAGATTTGTAATAGCACTTCTTAATACAATACTAGGTGGTGGAATGAGTTCAAGGCTTTTTCATGAGATAAGAGAAAAAAAGGGGCTTTGCTATGCCATTTATTCCTATCCATCCCCTTTTAGAGACTGTGGTCTCTTGACAGTATATTGTGGATGTGGACCAGAAAATTATCATAAAACAGCTGAGCTCATTCTTCATGAGTTTAAAAAGATGAAGAATGACTTAGTCGATGAAAAAGAGCTCAAAAAAGCAAAGGAACAATTAAAAGGGGGGTTGATTATGAGCCTTGAAAATACAGCATCAAGGATGGAAAGGCTTTTTAGACAAGAGGCTTATTTTGGAAGATTCTTTACAACGGATGAAATTATGGAACAAATTGAAGCACCAACACCAAAAAACATATGTGATATGGCAAATAAAATATTTTCTTCTGATTATATATCCTCTGCTATTATAGGACCTATTTCTAAAGACAGTATTTTCGATGAATACATTTGTTAGTGTTATTTCATCGCCATTATTCTTGGCACCATTTCTTGCATGGATAATAGTCCAGACAATAAAAAGCGCCATTTATACTGTAAAGCATCATAAATTTAACTTTAGGGTTTTACTAAGAACAGGTGGAATGCCGAGCTCTCATTCGGGAGGAACAGTCGCATTAGCAACAGCTGTTGGAAGGACAGAAGGATGGACATCTCCACTGTTTATCGTAACCCTTGTATTTACTTTTATCATCATGAATGATGCAGCAGGTGTCAGAAGGGCTGCTGGGCAGCAGGCAAGAGTATTGAACAAGATAATTGAAGATGGAAGACTGGATTACGAAAGGGTAAAAGAATTTATTGGTCATACACCGGTCGAAGTGATTGTTGGAGCTGTTCTTGGAGTAATAGTGGGGATTTTGCTAACATAAAAAGTCTGTATTATACCGAAAAAGTTCTTCAAAGAGAATGTATAATTTTATAGATTTTTGATAAATCAATTGTTTTTTGATATAATATAAGCTAATGAAGATAGTTTATTCTCCGAATTATTATGCAGACATTGGTCATCATGTTTTTCCAATGCAAAAATACAAGCTCGTTTTAGAAAAGCTTATTGAAAATGGTCTTATTTTAAAAAGTTGCATAGTTGAACCAGAAAGTATTGATCTGTCTTCGCTTCTTCTTGTCCATACACAAAAATACATTGATAAATTAAAAATGGAAAACTTATCCTATGAAGAAGAACTCATATTGGAGCTTCCTTATTCAAAGGAGTTATTTAAGGCATTTAAATATGCCTGTGGGGGAACTACTCTTGCAGGAAGACATGCATTAGAACAGGCAGTTGGGATAAATGTTGGAGGCGGATTTCACCATGCATTTTCTGACCATGGAGAGGGTTTTTGCATGTTAAATGATATCGCAGTTTGTGTTATGGTTTTGAAGAAGGAGAGGAAGATAAAAAGGTCCCTTATATTTGACTGTGATCTACATCAGGGAAATGGGACCGCAAGTATATTTACAAAAGATAATGATGTCTTTACATATTCTATACATCAAGAAAAAGTTTATCCTTTGTTTAAAGAAAAATCTACCCTTGATGTTAATCTTTCAAATGGAACCTCTGACGATGAATACCTCTCTATTATAGATTCAGATATTCTTTGGATAATCGACGAGTTTAAACCTGATTTCATTGTTTATGTAGCGGGAGCAGATCCCTATAAAGATGACCAGCTTGGTGCTTTGGAGCTTACAATGAATGGACTGATGAAACGGGACGAGATAGTCTTTGAGACTGCAAAAAGGTTTAGTATCCCAATTGTGGTTGTTTTGGGAGGAGGGTATGCATATAAGATTGACGATACAATTCAAATTCATTATAATACTATAAAAAAAGCGTTAGAGATTTTTAGATAGCCGAGGTGGTGGAAGTGGTAGACACGTACGTTTGAGGGGCGTATGGGGAAACCTATGCGGGTTCAAGTCCCGCCCTCGGCAGAAAGTAAGAATAAAGAGGGAGTGAAAAAAGGGACTTGAAGCCAGCCAAAGGCTGGCCGGGAACCTTAGAAAATATTAGGTTCAAGTCCCGCCCTCGGCACTAGAGGTGATGAAAGATGCCAGTTAATTCTGTTGAAGGTATTCAAGGGTATATTGAAATGCCTGTACCAAATGTACCAGATGAGGGACAGCAGTTTGCAGTAACAAGAGCAGAGATGCCGCATGTAGATGCACCAAGACCTTCCCGTTCTCCGATGCCTATTTCAGATACTATTGAGCCTGATCCGATACTGAATATTCATACAAACCAAGCGTATCAACAACAGCAGGCATATTTAAATATTGTATGGAGGATGGAGATAGGTGCTGTTGGTCTCGGTGGAAGCGATAGAGGAATTTTACCACCACCTTATGATGCTTCACTTCTTAGGCCAGCAGAGACACTTATAGACATCGCAAGAAATAGCCGAAATGCTGTTCTTCCCTACAATCCTTATATCTATCATAACTATCTTTGGAAGCAGCCAAGCGAGAGGATTTCCATTATTTGGTAATATGAACCTAAAGTCACAGCTTATTCCAATGGTAATTGAGCAGAGCCCAAGGGGAGAAAGGGGATATGATATATTTTCTCGTCTCCTTAAGGATAGGATTATATTCCTTGGTAATGTAATAGATGATGATACAGCAAATATCATAATTGCTCAAATGCTATATCTTGAGGCAGAAGATCCAGAAAAGGACATAGATGTATATATCAACAATCCTGGTGGGATAGTCACAGCAGGGCTTGCTATTTACGATACAATGCAGTATATAAAGTGTGACATCTCAACAATTTGCGTTGGACAAGCTGCATCGATGGGTGCCTTACTTCTTGCTGCAGGGACAAAAGGAAAAAGATATGTCCTTCCCCATGCAAGAATTATGATTCATCAACCATTAGGTGGAGCACAAGGCCAAGCAACAGACATTGGCATTCAAGCAAAAGAGATATTAAGGGTAAAGGATCAATTAAACCAAATCCTTGCGAAACATACAGGACAACCAATTGAAAGGATAGAGAAAGACACAGACAGAGATTTCTATATGACCGGCCAAGAGGCTGTAGAATATGGGATAGCAGACGAAATATTTGTTACCAGAAAGTCTAAGAAATAGTGTTTTTTAAGATAATTGGAGTCATTCCAGCAAGGCTGAAATCTAGAAGGCTTCCAGAAAAACCATTAATAAATCTGTGTGGAAAACCTCTTATTCAGTGGGTCTATGAGCAATCAAAAAAGGCTTTGGATAATATAATTATCGCAACCGATGATGAAAGGATAAGAAGTGTAGCAGAAGGATTTGGTGCGAATGTCGTTATGACAAGTAATAAACATCAGTCTGGAACAGATAGGGTACGAGAGGCAGTTTCAGATATAGATGTTACTTATGTCGTAAACATCCAGGGAGACCAACCACTTATACCACCTTCTATGATAAACGAGCTTGTTGATTGCTTAATAAATTCAGAAGTACCTATGGTAACCCTAAAGAAAGAAATAACAAGAGATGAGGTAGAAAACCCAAATATTGTGAAGGTTGTATGTGATAGAAACGACCTCGCCCTTTATTTCTCAAGATCAGTTATCCCGTACTCTGGGGTTTGTCACAAGCATATTGGAATCTATGGTTACAGAAAGGATTTTCTTTTCAAATTTGCTCAACTCCCACAAGGAATACTTGAAAAGAAAGAAGGATTAGAACAGCTTAGAGCATTAGAACATGGCTATAAAATAAAAGTAAAAACAACAGAGTATGATTCTTTTTCTGTTGATACAGAAGAAGACTTTTTACTGGTAAAAAAATTAATGAATAAAAAATAAATTTTTTACTGTTTCTCTATTTGTTTCTTTTGGATGAAAAAATTACAGGGATTTTTGCTGCATTCATAGACAACAAAAGAGGGTCTCTTTCTTGACTTAAAGCCCAATATACTACATCCATAAGGAAAATTTTTGTCCCATGTGATTTTGAAATATTTACATTCTACACATTTTATTTTTGTCATTCAAAATAATGAAGCATATCCTCAAGACCTTTTCCCCTTTCACCAAATATAGAGAGGGAAGACTTTGCTTTATCAAGTAGAAAATAAAGCCTTTTTTCATCTCCTTCTTCCCCATCCATGATCTCATCCTTAATTTGAAATGAAAGTCCGAAGTTTATCCCAAACCTCTCCAATGCCTCCACCTCTTCCTTTGTCCCCCCTCCAATCATTCCTCCGGCAACACAGGATACAGAAAATAGCTTTGCAGTCTTATTAAGATTTATCTTTTCTTGTTTTTGAATTTTTACTATTTCCTCAAACTGTCCTAAAACCATACCTTCTATTCCACAAGCAACCGCTACCTTTTTTGAAATTTCTGGATAATCAGAGAGAATTTCAAATCCCAATGTAAGAAAACCATCGCCAACAAGGATTGCAATCGGTATTCCATATTTTTTGTAAAGGGATGACTTTCCCCTTCTTTCTATATCTTCATCCATAATGTCATCATGGATTAGGGAATATGTATGGATAAACTCAATAGCAACCGCAACATCTAATGCAGAAATAAAATCTCCAGAAACTGCCTCGCAAGATAAAAGACAAAAAACAGGTCTTATTCTCTTTCCAGAGGGAAATAAGGCATACTCTATTGCTTCATGTAATAAAGGATTAGAATGTCTTGAGGAGATAATAGCTTTTATCCTTTCATCAACCAGGCTCTTCTTGTCCACCTATATCTTCCTCTGTAATCACTATTATCTTCCTTTCTGCCTCGGAAAGCTTTTCGTTGCAAAACTTGCGAAGTTTGATCCCTTCTTCAAAGAGGTTGATAGATTCATCAAGTGAAACCTCGCCCTTTTCTAATATTCTTACGATCTCCTCAAGCCTTTTTAAGGCATCCTCAAAATTCATCTTTTAATTTTAATATGCTTTAGACAATAAAATCCGCCAATAAGTAATAAAATAAATAAAATTGTGAATAATTCAAAGTGCTTTTTTATTATTACCTTTGCAGTCTCACCAAATATCATAATAAAAAGACCAACCAAGAAAAACCTCCCTCCCCTTCCAAGAATAGATGCAATGACAAACTTTGGGAGGTTTATATAGAACGCACCAGCTGCAATAGTGAAGACTTTATATGGAATTGGTGTAAATGCTGCAATAAATATTGCCCATGCCCCATATTTTTCAAAATAATTGTGGACAATCTTTACTTTTTCTTCCTTAAAAAGCCTTTTTAATATTGGCCTTCCACCGAAAAATCCAATTAAATAGCCGAAACATCCACCAATGACTGAGCCAATTGTACAAATTAGGGAGTAAAATAGAGCGGTCTTTGGACTAATAAGGGAAAGGGCAATGAGGAGTGTATCTGGTGGAACAGGAAAAAAACTTGATTCTGCAAAAGAAATAGCAAAAAGAGCATAAACACCATAAGGTGTCTGTGCCCAATTTATGGTCCAGTTAATTAAATTGTGAATCAAATCCATACTTTCCAATCAAGGGAACAAATATGCAACCACCCTTTTCCTCTTTTGTAATTTCACCATGTTTTTTTTTCACAACGATAAGCATTTGGCTATATTTTTCTCCAACTGGGATGACCATGATACCGTCATCTTTGAGCTGTTCGATCAATGGCTCTGGAAGATCTGGAGAGGCTGCTGTTACAATTATCCTGTCAAAACTTCCCCCCTGTACTCCAATACTTCCATTCCCAACCATGATATGAACATTCTTTATATTAAGCATCATCAAAACACTCATTGCTCTTTTCGCTAAAACTTCAATCTTTTCAATGCTATAGACCGTTTCTGCAAGCTTTGCAAGTATTGCGGCCTGATAGCCTGAACCTGTTCCTATTTCCAAAATGATCTCATCTCCTTTTAACTCAAGTAACGATGTCATCAAAGCAACAATGTACGGCTGGGATATTGTTTGTCCTTCTCCAATAGATAGTGGATAATCATTATAGGCATATTCCCTTTGTGCTTCATTAACAAACAAATGTCTTGGAATATCTAGCATAGCAGAAAGGATCTTTTTGTTATTTATCCCCCTTTTTTCTATCTGTTCAGAGACCATAGTTTTCCTTCTTATCTTATAAATTTCTTCTTCTTGCACAAAAAGGATTATACAAGGAAATATAAAAAAACGCAAGATAATTCGGAGAGAATGAAATTTAAATCAAAAAATTTCATCCTATATCTCTAAAGTTTAGGCTTTATCTTGTTCTTTAGGTGAGTATCAAATTCGGAGGGGATGGGATTCGGCACCCGGCCAGCCTCACTTTTTCCTCCCATAAGGTCGGCGTTCGGCTGGCTTCGAATCCCTGTTATCTCTAAAGATCTTACCATTAAGCTTTATCTTGTTTTTTAGGTGGGTAT
>DNCM01000174.1 GCA_003498085.1 bacterium | reverse complement strand
TCTATATTAATCAATCTGCAAGTTCTCTTTCCAATGTTCGTGGAAAAAAATTGGGAAGGGATTTTTATGAGATCTTCGGGGTTAAATTTGAACATTTTCCATCAAGGATAAAAAGGGATGGTTTTATTTTTGATGCAGGTTATATAAAGGAAAATGGAGACATAAAAGGCATAATATATATCATTACAAAGGAAGCCGGATAGTAAACTAATTTTTATTGCTTTCAGCAATCTTCCTTCCCAAAGCCCTTGCAACTAGACAATATTTTTTACCAATAAATTTACCTTCTCTTGCCTTTCTTAGTAATCATCTTCCCAAGTTCATGTGGTTCTACTATGTAAATATCAAATTCGGAAATATTTTTATGTGTTATTCCTATTTGGTATTCTATTCCTCCTCTATGTTGAGGACTATAATATTTATTTTCCTTAATTTCTTTGCTTGACATAACCCAACATACTATCGTATCTATCCAAACACCAATAAAAATAAAGACATCAGACATATCCGATTTAATCTGTTGATAATTCATCCAAAAAGTGATTGGTTTAATCATAAAGCCGATCATTCAAAGATTTCTGTTTGACGACTTTGGGCGCAAACTATTTCAATTGGCAAAGAACCTAATTGTTTTTTAATGTAAAGAGAAAACCTTGTGTTAGCAACAAGCATTTTATCAAATTTGATTTTTGATTTCAACATACTTTCATAATGAAATACATCTCTGTTGCTTGCTTTCCCTTTCTCAAATTTTTCTTCTACATCCCAAGCAATAACTTCAAATTTAAACAAAGCATCTGTATACAGATAATAATTTCCCCAATAAGGTAAAATCAAGTCTAAATCAATTTCAAACTTATCTGAGTCCAAATCATTTTCAATACGTTCTCTGAGTTGGTTATATCTTTCATCTATTAGATTTGCCAATTTTAACATTCCTTTTCTCTTATCAGTAAAGTCAATGCGGTCAACTAAATCACTATAAAGAAAAGTTGTATGACGCACAAAATTCAAATAAGGTCCTTGTGCCCACATTTTACCACCAAGAATAATTTGAAAAGCCGTGCTTGGAAAAGATAATCTCTCAAGAGATTTTTCGTTGATAATTTTTGAAATCTTTCTCAACCTCACTGATGGGTGCCGAAACCAATTATTTGGATAATGTACATAACTCAACGCTTCTTTAATACAATCTTTTTGAATATAAAACTTTGCTTCCGAATGGTATGATTTAATCAAACTGATTAAGCTTTGTGAGTACGGTGTGCACCAAATAAAAGGTAGATAGGATGATGTTTCTAAACATATATTCATATTTTCACCTTTTTAATTTTTTTGTTGCTATCTTCATTTTGAGCGGAGAATATTTCTTCCCCATATTTGTGGATTATCTTTTCAATTTCTTTACAGCTCTGTGAAGTTAAAAACCCGCCTCCAACCTCTTTTCTAATAGCACAAATAATTTCATCAACCATTTCATGTAGTGTAAGCTGTATCCATTCTTTAATTATCATAACTCCTCCTCTCTATTGCCTTCAGGGGTTTTTGGGCATAACATCCAGGGACATTTTCTTCCATTCTATAAAATACCTGTTGAATATCTACCCACACATTTCCAGCTCTTATATACTTGGATTTGCTTCGTTCCAAGTTTTCTGTAATTCTGCCATTCACTTCTTTATAATATCCTCTTAATATCTTAGGAATGTCTGTATATTCGGCTTCCACATTAAATTCTGGATTTCCTTTAATATAATATAAAAGTTCCTGTCTAACCCACATCCAGTTTTTTTGCGTTCCATAACCTCTTTGATTTCTTAAGGTAATAATATTTTTAGGTTTTAGTTCCTTAAATTTTCTCATAATGATAATAAAATCTGGAAGGGGTTGAAAGTTATCCTTGTAATCTGCACCTAACCATATATAAAAATGAGCATCTTTATCCGTCACTAAAATTGCATTTTGTACCCATTTCTCCGAAAACTCTAAATAATTTTTTATGTTTATTTTGAAAAGGGCATTCGTATTTGCATTTCCTACTGCTACATTATAAGGCGGATCATTCACAACTAATATGGCTTTTTCGTTTCCAATAATCTTTTTAACATCTTCCAGTTTTGTGGCGTCTAATACACCAACCTTATGTCCATTTATTGGGTCTTCCCATATATCTTCATATTTTAACCTGCATAATGGAAATATCTTTTTTTGCAATTCTCCATGAAGGTCTAACCGCTCAAGATTCTCAGTAGTTTTACCTTTCTTCTTTGCACCTTCCTGAGTTAGCAATTCATTATCAAATAAACTTAAGGTTTCTGTCTTGTTTCTCATAATCTATCTCCCAACTCCCAAAATTCATTTCTAAAATTTGCCAAGCCGAATTGCGTATAACGGTTCCATTATATGAAGTGGCGCCAATGTTATATCACCATTAGTTTAGCCAGTTTTCGATCTTTAGCCCTTGGATTCTATTGAAATCGGTATCGTCCGAGACAAGAATAAAATTTCGGAAGCTGACTACAGAAGCTATCAAAATATCTGCGTCTTCGACAAGTTCCCCTCTCCGCTGCAAATTTGCATAGATTTCTGCAGCTCTATCAAAAATATACTGAGTATCCAGTAGCACCAAACCGAATTCTCTACAAAGCAGCTCGAATCTCTTTAATTGCACAGTGGCATTAGTTGCCAAAAGACCACGTTTTATCTCATAATAACTTATTCCATTTATAAAGACCTTTTTACCTTCTAACTCTGCTCTTTGTGTTATTTTCTTTACCTTTTCATCCCCTTTCAGGATTGCCGTAATAATATTTGTATCAAGCACATAAGTCATTTAAAAAGAGGCCTCCTTTTTACTGCTTTATCAAAGGTCTCTATCTGTTCAAGTGGTAATTCATTCAATATTCCAAATACAGATTCCAATACTAAGACCCCCCTTATTCTTTTGGAAAGTTCGTCGTCAGAAATTTCAAATTGTTCAAAATGAAATTCATCCAATATTTCTGATATGGTATTCAATAGTTTTGTTTTATCTATTCCTTTAAAAAATTCCTCCTCTGCGATTAGTCTATCAAATATCCTTGATGCACTTTGTAATACCTTTCTCTTTTCTAGAAAGAACTCTTCAGTGGACACTGTTTCATTTTTAAATTTTGGGAGTTGATATCTCGAGGACGAATAATCAATTTGCAATATCGATGAGAGATTTGGAATAGCGAAGAAAGGTTTTTCAAAGGGCTTCCCCCTAAAACTTAAAAGCCGCTTTTCCAATATTTTACTCATGCTAATTTCTTCCCTTGAGCTACTCACAAATACATCCTGGAACTCCGTTTTTACATCCTGAGAAGTCATCTCACATAACATTATTCAAGCCTCCTCAATAGTTCACCCTCTATTAGTTTAAAAAACCAATCATCCGTTAAATCATGTGCCTCTTTTACCCAATCAACGATTTCATCTTGAACTTTAGGAACATCTTCAGGGGTCGATTGAACTATTGTTTCCCATAATAAGGTGTCAGACTCTTTCGTTTTACCCCGAACAAATCTTAGATGGACCGCTCCTTTGGGTTTTGTAGAGACAAAAGAGGTTTTCAGGTCGAAACCTAAGG
This sequence comes from bacterium, assembly GCA_003498085.1. Taxonomy (GTDB): domain Bacteria; phylum UBA9089; class UBA9088; order UBA9088; family UBA9088; genus UBA9088. The sequence continues at coordinate 867 of DNCM01000174.1, read as the reverse complement.
GTTGGTCTTTTACTCCTGTACCTTCAAATAGTTTCGGGTACACGTTTATACCTGTTTTCATTTGTTCCTTTAAAAAATTGAATATATTTTCTTTTTCAAAATCAAAAGCAATAGCGTCAATATAACGTAATACCACACTATTAAATTTCAAATTATTTTTTGCGTCAGGATAAGCTTCAAAAAGAGTATTAACAGATTGATTGATTCTCTTCTCAAAATCCTCCCATAGGTATCCCTCGGTATCGTTAACAGTGATGATTCCAGGGCCTATTTGAATAAGAGGCCATTTATCTTTGCCTTCCCTAAATCGATGCTGAACCACATATCCTGCAATTTCATCTGGCATACTTGCCGTGGGTAATTGCTCATGATATGGATATTCATTGCTAACTTTATCATATATCCTGCCAACTATTATTTTGTAATGTGGATCTATCTTCATTCCGGGAGCACGCTCTTGAAGTTCCCACTGTAATTCAAATATAGCCTCTACAAGAGGCTTATTTTTTAAGATTTTTCTTGTCATCTTCTAACCTCAATATCATTTTTCATAGGCGCCATTTCATATAACTTGTTTATATCCGAACTACTTCGCTTTTTGTTCCATTTTGGGATAATATCCGAAGTATTTTCGTCTATCCCAATTAAGAAATATACAAAATTTCCTATCAGAAGTCAAGAGGAAAGAGTTGAAGCCTACGCGTGCATTAGAGGTATTCTATCAAACAGGAAAACCCATTTCCCTTTTACAAAAAGAAGAAACAAAGCCACCGCTTAATTTAGACTTTATAATGTTTTGCTTGGATGTGGAAAGAACAACCCTTTACAAGTGGATAGATGAGAAGGTAGGTATGTGGGAAAAATATG
>DNCM01000163.1 GCA_003498085.1 bacterium | reverse complement strand
AGGCAAGAAACTTTCCATATCTTCCCTCTTTTATTATCATCTTTCCACCACACTTTTCGCAAACAATATCGGTCTCTTTTTCCTTTTCCTTCTTTACATTCCTCATATGCTTCTTTGCATCATCAATCATTCTTGAGAAAGGTTCATAAAATAATGTAAGAACATCTTTCCAATCTTCTTTTCCTTCTTCTATCTTATCAAGGTCGTCCTCCATCTCGGCTGTGAACTTTACTTCAAAAAGCTTGGGAAAATTCTCAAGAAGAAGTTCCCATACAAGCCTTCCTAGTCCTGTCGGATAAAGTTTTTCCTCTTTTTTTTCAATGTATTTTCTATCCATAAGGGTTGATATGATCGTTGCATATGTTGATGGCCTTCCTATCCCATTCTCTTCCAATGCTTTAACGAGACTTCCCTCTGTATATCTTGGCGGGGGCTGGGTGAAGTGCTGTTTTGGAATAAGCTCAACTAAAAAGACATTTTCAGATACTTTGAGTGTTGGCAATATTTTTTCTTTTTCATCGACTGGATATACCTTTATAAATCCATCAAATAGAATGACCTTGCCGGATGCAACAAATGTGTAATCTTTATTTTTTAACTCTACCTTTGTCGTTAAAATCCTCGCATCTTGCATCTGCGATGCAATAAACCTCCTTGTGATTAGGTCATAAAGCTTATATTGTTCATTTGATAGATATTTTTTTATATCACTTGGTAAATGTAAGGGAAATGTAGGTCTTATTGCCTCATGGGCATCTTGGGCAATATTTTTATTCTTGTAGACCCTCTTTGTAGGTGGAAGGTATTTATCTCCAAATACCTCTTTTATATAACTCCTTATCTCAGAGATCGCACTATCTGAAACACGAACAGAATCTGTTCTCATATATGTTATTAGACCAATAGGACCCTCCTTTCCTACATCAATACCCTCATAAAGCCCTTGGGCAATAAACATGGTCTTTTTTGCAGGAAATGAAAGCCTCTGGTTTGCTTCTTGCTGAAGTTTACTTGTAATGAATGGCGGTGGCGGTTGTTTCTTTTTTTCCTTGCTCTCTATCCTTTCGACAATAAAAGAGTCGTCTATTTTTGATATTATTTCGTCTGCCTCATTCTTTGTTTTTATTTTAAGCTTTTTCCCAAGATATTTCTCAAGGACTGCTTCAAACTCCTCATCATCTTTCTTAAGCTTTGCAGTAATTGTCCAATATTCTTCTGGGATATGAGCCTCAATCTCATTCTCTCGTTCAACAATAAGCCTTAATGCAACAGACTGAACCCTTCCTGCAGAAAGACCTTTTTGGACCTTTTGGCCAAGGATTGGGCTGATCTTGTACCCAACGAGCCTATCCAACAGTCTCCTTGCCTGTTGGGCATCCACCTTGTTTTTATCAATCTCTGTTGGATGTGAAAGTGCATCTTTTATTGCCTCTTTTGTTATTTCATGAAGGATAAGCCTATAGGGTTTCTTTTTAAGCTCTGACGAGATATGCCATGCTATTGCCTCTCCTTCCCTGTCTGGGTCTGTTGCAAGGAATAAATCCTTTGTTTTTTGCGAAAGCTCTTTTATTTCTTGAATAGTTTTTCTTTTCCCTGAAATAACTACATACTTTGGGGCGAAACCCTTTTCTATGTCTATTCCAAGGGAATCCTCTGGAAGATCCTTTATATGACCCATTGATGCAATAGCTTTATAGTTATCCCCGATGTATTTTATAATAGTCCTCGCCTTTGTCGGACTTTCAACAATTATTAAATCTTTCATTTTGGTTTATAGTGTAAGTTTTAAAAAAATAAATTGCAATTAAAAATATTTGACAAATTTATTTTCTATGATAGAATAAATGCTATGGATTTTGATCTTCAACTTTTCGCGACTCCAGAAGAAGAGGGGAGGACAGAACAACCGACTCAGAGAAAACTTGAGAGGGCAAGAAGAAGGGGATTTGTCGCAAGGACAATAGAGCTTTCCCCCGTCCTTGTTACATTGACAACATCTTTTCTTTTATCACTCATTGGATTCTGGACATTTTCTTTAGTTTTTAAGTTCATTTATACATCGATTAGTGAAATAAACTCAAGGATTGAGCTTACATCTGATAAGCTTTTACTTATTATACTTTCGACTGGTATTGATTACATAAAGATCGTTGGTCCTATCATGCTTTGTGCACTCCTTGTTTCATTACTCTCTGAAATTGCCCAGGTTGGACTTTACTTTTCATATCAGGCACTGTCATTTGATCTTTCAAAACTAACCTTTAATTTTTCCCGCCTTTGGCAGAGACTCATTCCATCAACTAGGTCCATTATAGAGTATTCGAAGACGATATTCAAAATAATTGTTATTTCCTATTTTGCCTACTCAACAATTATAGGTCATTACAATGACATCGTTTTTACTATGACAGGCGAAATAAATGCAGGTTTTTTCTTAATGACAAAACTTGCCTATGAGATCATGATAAAAACAGCAATATTCCTTGCGATTATGGCACTTCTTGACTATCTATACCAAAGGTTTGAGTATACTCAATCTTTAAAGATGACAAGATATGAGTTAAAGGACGAATGGAAACAGATGGAAGGCGATCCCTTAATTAGAGCGAGAATAAGGGAAAGACAGAGGCAGATGGCAGCCCGTAGGATGATGGCAGAAGTTGCAAAGGCAGATGTTGTCATTACAAACCCAGTTCATATTGCTGTTGCTATAAAGTATGACTCAAGCTATATGTCAGCACCTGCGGTTGTTGCAAAAGGTGAAAGTTTTATTGCAGAAAAAATAATAGCAATTGCAAGGGAAAATGCTGTCCCTATCGTTGAGAACAAGCCACTAGCTGAAGCCCTATATAAGGCTGTAGATATAGGCGAGGAGATCAGACCAGAGTTTTATCAGGCAGTTGCCGAGGTTTTAGCATTTGTTATGAGGCTAAAGAGAAGAGTAGCGTAATACTATGGAAGAAGCCGCCACTATCCCTCAAGTAAGTTGGATGCAAAAAACCGATATTCTTGTTGCAGTATTTATCCTTTGCGTTATTGCCATGATGGTAGTTCCACTTCCACCTCTACTTATAGACATCCTCATTGCAGGAAACATCATGCTTTCTATGATGATTATCTTGACTGTAATCTATGTTCAAAAGGCAATCGATTTCTCTGTTTTTCCATCCTTACTTCTTATGGCAACAGTCTATAGACTTGCTTTGGAGGTTTCAACATCCCGTATGATTCTTCTTGGTAGAGGTGGAGAAATAGGAATTGTAACAACATTTGGCTCATTCGTTGTTGGTGGAAACTATATTGTTGGCATAATTATATTCGCTATTCTTACAATAATTCAGCTTATCGTAATTGTCAGGGGAACAACGAGGGTATCTGAGGTTGCTGCAAGATTTACCTTAGATTCTATGCCAGGAAAGCAGATGGCGATTGATGCAGACTTAAATGCAGGGTATATCACAGAACAGGAGGCAATAAGAAGGAGGTTTGAGATTAGAAAAGAGGCTGATTTCTATGGATCAATGGATGGTGCCGCAAAATTCGTCCAAGGCGATGTTATAGCTGCAATCGTCATAATAATAATAAACATCGTTGGTGGATTAATCATTGGTGTTCTTATAAGACATGAGCCATTGGAAGAAGCTGTCCGGGCATATACTACCTACACAATTGGATGCGGTCTATCTGCCCAAATCCCTGCATTTTTAATATCTGTTGCAACAGGCATTCTTGTTTCAAGGAGTGCAACAGACCTTACATTAGGCAGTGATATGATAAGACAACTTACTTCCAAACCAACAGTTTTGTGGGTTACTGCTGGAGGACTTTTTATTCTTTCACTTACTCCACTTCCAAAATTACCCCTTATTATTTTTGCTTGCCTTGTAGGTAGCTTAGGTTATATAATGACACAGAAAGAAAAAAAGAGGGCAGTGGAAGAAGAAATAATAAAGAGAAAGGAGGAGATTGAAAAAGTAAAAAAACCAGAGAGCGTTACAACCCTCCTTCTTGTTGACCCAATGGAGCTTGAGATCGGCTATGGGCTTATACCTTTTGTTGATCCAGAACAGGGTGGGGATTTTTTAGATAGGATTACCATGATAAGAAGGCAAGCTGCCCTTGAAATGGGAATAGTTGTTCCACCAATAAGAATTAGGGATAACATCCAATTATCAAAGGATACATATGTGATAAAAATAAGGGGCGTTGAGGTTGGAGGGGGTATCTTAAGACCAGAATGCTTTCTTGCTATGGGTGGAGAAGAAGAGGTTCCGGGAGAAGCAACCACTGATCCAACATTTGGACTTCCTGCAATATGGGTAAAAGAGGAGAATAAGCATTTGGCTGAGGAAGCAGGTTATACTGTTGTTGATGCCCCATCAGTAATGGCAACACATCTAACCGAAGTAATAAAAAACAATGCAACAGAGCTTCTTGGAAGGCAGGAGACTCAAACATTGGTCAACAATATCAAAGAAAAATATCCAACATTGGTTGACGAGCTCATTCCAGAACCTTTAACGATAGGCGAGCTTCAAAAGGTCTTGCATAATCTCTTAAGGGAGAGGGTATCTGTCAGAAACATGGTAACGATCCTTGAGACACTTGCCGACTGGGTAGGAAAAACAAAGGATATAGAATTCCTAACCGAGAAAGTACGTCAGGCGCTATCACGACAGATAACAAACCAGTATCAAACACCAGATGGAAGGCTTTTGGTAATAACGATTGATCCGAAGCTTGAGGAAAGAATAACATCAGAGGCCTTAAGTCCTGCTGAGATAAATGGGATTTTAAACTCTATTAGGACAATTATTGGAAGCCAAAAACCTACGCATCAACCTGTTATCCTCACATCAGCAAATACAAGGAAGAAAATAAGGGAGGTTATTATGCCATACATTCCACTCATACCGATTTTATCATACGATGAGATTGCAATAGGTACAAGAGTTACATCTATTGGAACGGTGAGCTAAAATGATGAAATATAAGACTTATGTGGCAGAGAGCCTGGAGAAGGCAATGTTTAAAATTGCTGTTGACCTTGGTAAAGATGCACTCCTTGTGAGCCACAGAGACATAAGAAAAGGGGGAGTATTTGGGCTATTTGGAAAAAAAATGGTTGAGGTGACAGCCGCATTACCTGTTACCTCAAAGCCAAAACCAAAACCACAAAAGGAGGAACTGGTTCAAGAAATCTCAAAGGAAGTAGTGCAGCCACAAATTCAGCCACAATTACAGTTGCAGGCCCAACCGCAGCCACAGATTCAACAGTCTTATTCTCAACCGCAGGTACAACAAGCATTCGAATATGCTCCACAATACCAACAATATATCCCTCAACCAACAGTTGATTCCCAAATAATAACGATGATCCAAAAAGAACTTGCAGAAATAAAAGGAAAGATGACAAGCTTAGCAATGGCAGGAAATAATATAAAAATGTTTCCAGGAAAGTCTCAGGAGGCATATCAGAGATTGATAAACAACGATGTCGATAAAGAGCTTGCAGAGGAGATAATAAAAAGAGTAGTTTTGGAGGCACCACCAAACATCTTGGAGGATGGAGTATTTATTGAAGGAATGGTGACAAAACACATAGCTTCTCTCCTTAAGGTAGATGGCCCCGTTGAGCTTGATGATAAAGGACCAAAGATTATTGCTTTAATTGGACCAACAGGCGTTGGAAAGACAACAACTCTAGCTAAAATAGCTGCAGACTTTGCATTTGAGAAAAGGAAGGATGTTTCTGTCGTTACTGTTGATACATATAGAATTGCGGCTGCAGAACAGCTTAAGACATATACTGACATCATTGGTGTTCCGCTTGAAGTTGCATATTTCCCTGGTGAATTTAAAAAGGCAATCGAGATGCATTTTAATGCTGATATCATACTGATCGATACAGCTGGAAGAAGTCAAAGGAATTCCATCCAGATGGCAGAACTTAAGGCATTCATTGACCAGACAGGGCTTAGGATAGAAAACTATCTCCTACTTTCTGCAACAACAAAATATAAGGAACTTTTGGATATCGTTGAGAATTTTCAGAGAGTTTCATTCCATAAAATAATCTTCACAAAGATTGACGAAGCTGTATGTTTTGGCCCAATACTTTCTTTAAATTGTAGGATAGAACAGCCGATTACATACATTACAACAGGGCAAAACGTTCCAGAAGATATAGAGATTGCGGAGCCAACAAAGCTTGCAAGGATGATTTTTGGAGTATAAGATGGATCAGGCAGAAAGATTGAGGGAACTGGCAAAGGAGAAGAAGAAAAATTCTGTTGAGATAATAGCAGTAACATCTGGAAAAGGTGGTGTTGGAAAGACTAGTATCTCTGTTAATCTTGGTATAGCATTTGCAATATCCGGAAGGAAGGTTCTTATTGTTGATGCAGATCTCGGACTTTCCAATGTTAATATTATCGCTGGTGTTGTCCCTCCACCAAGATATAATCTATTTCACTTTATTAAGGGAGAAAAGGAGATAAAGGATATAATTGCAGAAGGTCCTTGTGGTATCAAACTAATTACAGGTGCAATTGGGATATCTACGCTTGCAAATCTTTCTCCAAAGAAAAGAATAGAGTTTATTGAAGGACTTTCCTCCCTTAATTCCATTTGTGATATGATATTTATCGATACATCAGCGGGTCTTTCTGGAAAAGTCATGTCATTTATCTTATCGTCTGACAAAGTTCTCCTTATAACAACACCAGAACCAACAGCCATTGCAGATGCTTATGGAATTATAAAGGCCGTCTCGTTTAAGACAAAAGATCTAGACATAAGGCTTATTGTAAATAAAGTAAAGAATGCAGAAGAAGGAGAACGAGTTGCAAATAGAATAATTGAGATTGCAGGGCAATTTTTGGGAATGAGGGTTGGAAAACTCGGTGTTATTTTAGATGACCATGTTGTATGTGATTCTGTTCATCAACAAACTCCATTTTTCCTTAGTCATCCAAAGTCAAAGGCATCCCAGTGCATATATAACCTAAGGAATGTATTAGCAGATATTCCTACATCTGATAATAATGAAGGGATAGGAGGATTTCTGAAAAGGTTATTTAGGACAGAAAGGGAATACATGGAATTTGCAAGGGATGAAGGGTGAGTGGTAAGGGTAAACAAAAAAGGAGCAATTTCCCTGTTTGACAGGGATTATCACGATA
>DNCM01000162.1 GCA_003498085.1 bacterium | reverse complement strand
AAGATATAAACAAGCAAAGAAACATCATTGGTGGCGGTATCAACATTGCCCAAAGGGTGATGGACTGTGGTGATACCGGCCATATCTTGGCATCCAAGGTATATGCTGAGGGTTTATCTGAGGTAAAAAAAGAGTATGAGAAGTTATTTCATTACCTTGGCAGATTTGAGGTAAAGCATGGAGTAATTGTTGAGATATATAATGTCTATGATGAAAAAATTGGCAATCAAATCCAACCTCAAAAGACACCGAAAAAGGGAGAAGTCTCATCTCTTCCTTTAAGCTTGCATTACCAAACCCCACCTAATCCTAACTTTGCAGGAAGGACTAAATTGCTTGAGACCATTACCCAATGGTACCATTCAGAGAAAATAAAGATAGGAACACTCATTGCTTGGGGTGGAGTAGGCAAATCAGCTCTCATCAGGAAGTGGTATGATACATTAGCAGAAAATAAGATCCATCCTGATGGTATATTTTGGTGGGGATTCTATCACCATGCAGAATTTGAGAGATTCCTGGATGCATTATTTGAATACCTAAACCAAGGTAAGTTTGACCCAAGCCAGATAAAGACATCTTGGGCAAAAGTTGACAGGATAAAGGAGCTTATTGTTCAAGGTGAGTATCTCATTATCCTGGATGGTTTAGAGGAGATGCAAGAGTCCGCCGATAGATTTGGACATTTAATCCACAAAGAGTTTGTAGAATTCTTACACTACATTGCTGATGCTAGAGTTAGAGGATTGTGCTTAATCACCACTCGCTATCCAATGAAAGATTTGGAGAATTGGACAGAAATGGGTTATGAATCTATCTCTATTTCTGAATTAGATTTAAAAGATGCAAAGGCACTCCTTAAAAAGAGAGGTATTTCTGGAGAAGAGAATGTTTTTGAAGAGGTTATCAAAAGATACAAAGCTCATGCCTTAACCCTAACCTCTCTGGCAGGTTATTTAAATAAATACTACAATGGAGATATCAAGAATGCACCAGATATAACCTTTGTCTTTGAAGATGATGCAAAACGCTGGGAGGATATTCACAAACTCTTTAGGAGATATACCGAGAAGATGTCAGAGGCTGAACTGACATTCTTGAAGCTTTTCTCCCTCTTTAGAACAGAGGTGAAAGAGGCAGATTTTACAGGCTTATTTAGAAAGCCAATAAATGGGATGGCTCTAAACAAAAGCTTGATAGAAATAGAAAACCTTGATTTTATTGACCTTACCAATGGAATGGTAGAGTGGCAACTCATCTATCACAACAGGGAAAGAGGTACTTACACCACACACCCATTGATTAAAGGCTACTTTGAATCTATATTTGATGAAGAAGAAAAGAAGGCTTGCCATAAGACAATCTATGAATACTTTGGTGGAAAGATTGCAAAAGATTTGCCTGAAACATTAGAAAAGATGCAACCACTCTTTGAGCAGGTCTACCATGGGTGTTCTGCTGAACTTTATGATGAGGTGTTTTACAATGTCTATTGGGAGAAAATTTACAGAAGGAAGAAGTATTTTATTTACCATAAACTTGGTGCATGGGAGACTAATCTTTCTCTTGCAAGAAGTTTCTTCCCAAATGGTAATTTTTCACAGATGCCACTTGTAAGCAAAAAAGATGCTCAATCTTGGCTCCTCAATGAGGCAGGACGGGCACTTCTTAGTATAGGCAAGCCAAAAGAGGCAAAGGAATTATTTATTCGAGGGATAAATATGGTTATCGAAGATAATGATTGGAAGAATGCCTCTAGGGGTTATCAAAATTTAGTTGACCTTCAGTTTAGAACTGGTGAACTTGAAAAAGGGTTTGAGAGTGCTAAAAAGGCACTTGAGATGGCAGAGAAAACAAATTCTTATCGGGATATCCGCGATTCAAAAGTCTGGCTTGCGTGGATACTTCATCTTTTAAGTAAAGACAAAGAAGCAGAAAGATACTTTAACCAAGCAGATGAACTTGAAAAAAAGATTAGTGGTTATCGGCTCTGCAGCTTAGGAGGAGTCTTTTATGCTGATTTTCTTGTATCAATTGGAAGGATTGATGAGGCACTAGAACTTACTAAGACAAACCTTGAAATTTGCCAAAAGAAAATTTGGCCAGATGATATCTCCCGTTGTCACTGCTGTCTGGCAGCGATTGAAAGGATGAAAAAAGACCACAATAAATCAGAAACTCATCTTAAAGAAGCAATCGAGCTTGCAAGAAAGATTGGTGTGCCAGACCTTGAAATCGAGGCCTTGCTTGAGTTTAGTAGGCTAGGTTTAGATATGAAAAAACACAAAGATGCTATCTCCAAAGCAACCGATGCCTTAAAACTCATAACCCGCACAGGCTTTAAGTTATATGAACCCGAGGCAGAACTAATCCTTGCCAAAGCCTACCTTGCTAAAGGAGATACAATTCAAGCGAAGAAGCTTACTACATCAGCCTATAATAAGGCAAAATCTATGCACTACCGCATAGTAGAAAATGAAGCAAATAATCTCTTGCAGAAAAACTGTAACCTACCCATAAGTCTGTAGAGGTAAGTCCTGTCTAGGTTTTCTACACTCATTTTATCCAATAAAGGAAAAAATTTGCATTTTTCTTATTAACGAAAAAAGAAAAAATGCCGATA
>DNCM01000034.1 GCA_003498085.1 bacterium | reverse complement strand
AAGAGGCGTTAGTGTGGTATGAAAAGAGTAAGAAGATTTGTGAAGAAATAGGAAACCAAGCAGGTTTAGCCGCAATTTATAATAACATTGGTGAGATACATCATTCCCAAGGCAACTATAAAGAGGCGTTGAAGTGGTATACGAAGGCTTTAGAGATTAGAGAAAAGATAGGAGACCAGGCAGGTTTAGCTACAATTTATAATAACATTGGTGGAATACATAGCTCCCAAGGCAACTATCAAGAGGCATTGGAGTGGTATGAAAAGAGTAAGAAGATCTCCAAGAAGATTGGTGATAAGCATCATTTAGCATTGGTACTTAGAAACATTGCTCTTCTATACCTGGATACAGGCAAAAAAGACATAGCCAAGCAAACCTTAAAAGAAAGCTATGAACTTTATCTTAAGCTTAACCTCAAATCCAAAGCAAAAAAGGTAAAACAACTTATCGACACCCTATAATTCCAAGAGAATATTTCGCACTTGGTATAGACATATCGACCACCCCTTTTCAAAAATCCAGTAACAGAATCATAGGAAATTGTAAATATTTCATCGAAGAAGATGTTATGATGAATTAGGGTTTTTATGGGAACTGTCTACTATTCTTAAAAAGATATGTTTTTCTTGGAGGAATTGGATTGGGATATACCTTTCGATCTAGCAATTTTTTCATTATACTAAGAACAATATGAAAAGCATAAGTTCTTTTAAACTTTATTTCTATCTTTTCATCAGGGTGGCTTATATGTCTATACCCATCTGTGTTTTTAAACATCAAGAAAACTCTTGACAAAAACAAACTTCCCGATTATAATTTTTTTCTTAAAATGGTAAGAATTAGACTTAAACGAATGGGGGCTAAAAAGAAGCCTCATTTTAGGATTGTAGTAGCTCATGCAAGAAGTCCTCGAGACGGAAGGGTAATTGAGGAGCTTGGTCATTACCATCCAGTAACAAAAGAGCCTCTGGCAATTAATCTTTCTAAGATAGATGAATGGATAAAGAAAGGTGCACAAATGACTGATACTGTAAAGAAATTAGTGACATCCTATAGAAAAGGAGGAGAGAAAGATGAAACAACTAGCTGAGTACATCATCAAGTCACTCGTTGACAACCCAGACAAGGTAGAGCTTTCTGAAATAGAAAGCGAAAAGACCACCATCATTGAAGTACGGGTGGATGAACCAGATATTGGGAAGGTAATAGGTAGACAGGGAAGGATAATCAAGGCAATAAGAGCAATCCTCCAGGCCTCTGCATCAAAAAAGGGAAAAAGGGTTGTTTTGGAAATGCTTGATTAATATTGAGAATAGACATAATAACTTTATTTCCCGAGATATTTGAGCAAATATTAAATGTAAGTATTACTGGAAGGGCGAGGAAAAAAGGGTTATTATATATCAACATATATAACCTAAGAGACTTTTCAGAAAACAAACATAAAAAGGTTGACGATTATCCCTATGGCGGAGGTCCAGGAATGGTAGTTAGGCCTGATGTAGTCTTTAGGGCTGTTGAATCAATAAAAGGAGGCTATGTTATATATATGAGTCCACAAGGTGTTGTTCTAAATCAAAAACTAGCAGAAGAATTAGCAAAAAAAGAACATATTATTTTCATTTGTGGCCACTACGAAGGAATCGACCAAAGGATAATTGACACAATCGTTGATCTTGAACTCTCTATTGGTGATTACATTACAACAGGAGGAGAAATTCCTTCGCTTGTTGCAATCGATGTCATAGCAAGGCTTGTCCCTGGGGTTTTGGGAAATCCAGAGTCTCTAAAGAATGAATCTTTTATAAGTAGCGTTCTTGAAGCACCTCAATACACAAGACCTTATGATTTTCGAGGAATGAAACCTCCAGATGTTCTTCTTTCTGGAAATCACAAGAAAATAGAGGAATTTCGAATTAATGAGGCTTTAAAAAGAACAAGAATAAGGAGACCTGATTTATTAGATGGTAAAAATTGAGGATATAGGAAGAGAAGTTATAAAAAAACTCCCCAAATTTTTCCCTGGCGATGAAATTGAGCTTTCTATAAAGATAAAGGAAGGGGACAAGGAAAGATTACAGCAATTTTCTGGAATTGTTATTAGAAAAAGGGGTTCTGGAATATCAAAAACATTCACAGTGAGAAAAATTTCCTATGGCGTTGGAGTTGAAAGGACATTTCTATTGTACTCTCCATCTCTTGCAAAAATTAAGATTTTAAAAAGAGGGAAAGTAAGACGGGCAAAACTTTATTACCTTAGAGAAAAAAAGGGTAAGGGAGCAACTTTAGTAAAAACCTATAAGTGATTGCTGGGGTTGATGAAACAGGAAGGGGTCCTCTTGCAGGACCAGTTGTTGCAGGTTGTGTAATATTAGAAAAATATATCCCTGGGGTTACTGATTCTAAACTTCTATCATCCAAAAAAAGAAAAGAACTCTATAATGCTATTATATCAAATGCATCTTGTTATTCAATCGGTATAGTTGATAATACTATCATTGATGAAATAAATATTCATAATGCCTCTCTCCTTGCGATGAAAAATGCTGTTTGCTCTTTTTCTTTTACACCCTCTCTTGTTCTTGTCGATGGTCCTTACGAAATTCCAGGGCTTAACCTTCCACAGAAAGCACTCATAAAAGGTGACAGAAAGAATTATCTTATAGGAGCTGCGTCAATCATTGCAAAAGTTGTAAGGGATAGGATAATGGAGGAATATAGTGCCACTTTTCCCCTATATAGTTTTTCAAAGCATAAAGGCTATCCCACAAAGGCACATATTGAAGAAATCAAAAAATATGGATTGTCTCCAATACATAGAAGAAGCTTTATTATCAAGCTGTAACCTGCCCATAAGTCTGTAGAGGCAAGTCCTGTCTAAGTTTTCTCCACACTTATTTTATCCAATAACCTAATCCTTCAAAATGCACCTAAGTATTTGAAGCTCAAATAGGTTATGTTCGATTTTTATTTCCTGATATAAATACTAACAGATATGCATATTCAAAGAAATTATAGGGTCTATGAGGAAAAGGATGGAACCGAGGTATATACTTCTGTGCTTCCTAGGTAATATCATCAAGGATATAGGGTTAGATAAAATACTTTATTCCAAACAAAAAAGGAGGGATCTAGTAGAGACAATGATAATAAGTAGGGCACTTTATCCTAAAAAGTGAATTAGAAACAACAAAAAGGAAATATTTTTCATAACTCATTGATATTTAAAGACATTTCCCTGTTTCTTGCTGTGCAAGTTGGGTTAATAGATTCTTTAACTAGATCCTCTTTTATTCCCTCTATAACTTCTACTCTGCCTATTGTTTTTGGAATAACAAACCTTGTTTTCCCATGAATGAATTTTTTGTCGTGAATAAGGACTTTCATTATATTATCTAAGTTACAGGTTGGAATTTTTATAGGAAGACCAATATTAAAAAGAAGGTTTTCTATCCTTCGTTTTTCCTCTTTTTTTAAAATACCAAGCAAAACTCCAAGGTATGCCTCGGCAACCATTCCAGCCGAAATGGCTTCGCCATGTCTTTTGAATACACCAAGTCCCTCTAGGCTATGGCCAATCGTATGTCCAAAGTTTAGTATTGTCCTTATCCCTTTTTTCTCAAACTCATCCTCTTCAACGATTGTCTTTTTTATTGTAAATGATTTTTCTACAGTATAAAAAAGACTATTTGGTTCTAAAGAAATTATTTTTTCATAATTTTTCTCAAGGAATATAAAAAACTCATAATCACAGATTACCCCATACTTTACAACCTCTGCCATTGCAGAAATTATCTCTTCCTTTGGAAGAGTCTTTAACAAAGAGAGATCAGAAAAGACAAGACTTGGCTGATGGAATGCACCAATGATATTCTTTATACCAGAAAAGTTTATCCCCGTCTTTCCTCCTACGGACGAGTCAACACTTGCAAGGAGTGTTGTTGGAATCTGAATATAGTTGATCCCCCTTCTATAGACAGCCGAAATAAATCCGCCCAGATCACCAACAACGCCTCCTCCAAATGCAACAACAAATGTTCTTCTCTTTACAGGCTCATCAAAATCAATAAGGGCTTTTGTTGTAGAGATCCAAGAATCGATTGATTTGTTTTCTTCTCCTTCGTCAATTAAAAATTCTTTGCAAGATATCCCAGATTTTAAAAATATATCTTTTAATTTGTTGCCACATAGGGAAAATATCTTTGGCTGACTTATGATGAAGGCAGAATCTCCAAGTTCTTTTATATAATCTGGAATATCTTTAAGGATATCAAAGCCTATAATTATAGGATAACTCCTATTCTCAAGATTAACTACTATTTTTTTCATAAAAAAATTATATCACAAATTCCCCGACTTCTAAATTATATTTTTTCACGACATTCAAACAAGTTTTTTATATAATTTTTTCGTATCGGAAAAGGCAGGTAAGGTTGCAGGTTCAGAAACCCTTGCTATATCAGCAAAGGCAAAGGAGTTACAAAAGCAAGGTATAAGTGTCATTAACCTTTCTGTTGGTGAACCTGATTTTGACACACCAGAGTATATAAAGGATGCGGCGATAAGAGCAATTAGGGATGGAAAGACAAAATATACAGATGCATCCGGAATAATCGAACTTAGGGAGGTAATATCAGAAAAGCTTAAAAGGGAAAATAATCTTGGCTATTCTCCAAGCCAGATAATTGTTTCATCTGGGGCAAAACATTCGATTACAAACTGCCTATTTGCCCTATGTAATGAAGTCGATGAAGTTTTAATCCCAAGCCCTTGCTGGGTGAGTTATCCTGAGATAGTTAAGCTTGCTAGTGGAATACCAAAGATAATAAAGACTGAAAGAAATGGTGGATTTAAGCTATCAGGAGACATGCTTTCCTCTGCTGTTTCCAAAAAGACAAAAGGACTTATCTTAAACTCACCGTCAAACCCAACTGGATGTGTTTATAGAGAAGATGAGCTTAAAAGTCTTGCAGAGATAATTGAAAAAAATGGACTTTGGGTAATGTCTGATGAGGTATATGAGAAGTTTGGTAACTATTCAGCCTTTAGTCATTAGCTATTAGCTTTTGGTTTTAAATCTTCTTTAATTCATTTTATAAGTCCTTGTAGCATTCTACTAATTTTAAAGCTAATAGCTAGAAACCAATAGCTGAATGGTTACAAATAAAGTCAGAAATGTGCCCTTGGGTCAAATATATCCCTCAGTCCATCAGCAA
>DNCM01000086.1 GCA_003498085.1 bacterium | reverse complement strand
ATCGGAACACCTCCCTTGGTTTTTTGGTAATATTATACCAGATTCCAAGGGAGTTTTGTTATCAAATTCTCCTTTCTTTATCCTTTCTATATCCTTCATATCCCTATCATCAAGTTAGAATAATTTCTCTATAGGGTGGTTATGATGTACCTTCTGAGTACAAAAAGAAACTATTGACAAAATAGACCTTCTTCTATAAAATTTTTTGCTTAAATAAAGATATATTTTGAAAATACTCCCTTGGAAGCGGATAGAATAATAAGCCTTAAGCTGAATGGCTCTGAAGTTATTGGCCAGTTGGGTATGACAGTTCTAGAGCTTGCAGAAACCCAAGGGGTTTATATCCCTACCATTTGCCATGACCCAAATCTTAGGCCAGTAGGAGCTTGCCGAATTTGTCTAGTAGAAGATGAAAGGACTGATGCCCTTATTGCCTCTTGTGTTACTCCGATTGCTCCTGGAATGGTAATCAATACTCAGTCTACAAAGGTAATAGAGACACGCAAAGTTGTAGTTAAACTTCTCCTTGCAAGCCATCCCGATTCTTGCTTGGTCTGTGATAAAGGCAACCAATGCAAACTACGCAAAATTGCTTCAGAGCTTGAAATTGGACAGTTTGAGTTTACTAAGGTAAGGCGCTATTATCCTATAGAGGCGGCTAATCCCTTTATAGAGAGAGACCTCAGTAAATGCGTCCTTTGTGGCAAATGCGTGAGAGCTTGCAAGGAGCTACAAATGGTAGGTGCAATCGATTATGCTTATCGAGGGTTTAAAACCAAGCCAGCTACTCCCCTTGATAGACCCTTGGAAGAATCAAATTGTGAATTCTGCGGGTTGTGCACTTCTATATGCCCAGTTGGAGCTTTATCAGATAAACTGAGTAAGTATGAAGGGGTGGAGAAAAAGAGTGTCTGTACTATCTGTCCTTATTGTGGATGTGGTTGTGGTATTTATCTTAAAGTTAGAGATAACAAAGTTATGAGTGTCAGCGCTGATTCTACCCATCCAGTTAACAAAGCTACTTTATGCGTTAAAGGACGGTATGGGTATGAATTCATAAATAGCCCCCAGAGGCTAAAGACCCCATTGATCAAAAAGGATGGTGAATTTATCCAGAGCAGTTGGGAAGAAGCTTTAGATTTTGTAGCAACTATATTGAGTAAGATTAAACAGGAGTATGGTAGCAATAGTTTAGCGGGTTTGGGATCAGGAAGGTGTACCAATGAAGAGAATTACTTGTTCCAAAAGTTTCTGCGTGCAGTATTGGGCACTAATAACATAGACAACCATGCTCGGTTGAGTATCTCTCCTTCTTTGGAAGCTTTAGAAAGGGCTTTTGGTAGTCCAGCTGTGGCCAATTCTATAGAGGAGATAGAGGGTGCTAGCCTTATTCTAGTCATTGGAGCCAATGTTGCTGAAAGCCAACCTTTAGTTGGTCAAAAGATTAAACGTGCTATAATAGAAAATGGTGCAAAGTTAATCGTTGTTGACCCTCGTGCTATAAAGCTGACTAAACTTGCTCACCTTTGGTTAAGGTTAAGACCAGGCACGGATATAGCACTTATAAATGGGTTAATGAATGTAATATTTTATGGGGATATTTGGGATAAGGAGTTTGTAGCTCAGAGAACCGAGGGCTTTTCTTCTCTTATCGAAGTTATAGAAAAATATACACCTGATTATGTTGAAGGAATAACTGGTGTAGCTGCGCAGGATATACACCAAGCTGCAGAATTGTATGCAAAGGCAGATCGGGCATTGATAATCTATGGCACAGGTATTACCCAGCATACTACTGGGACCTATAATGTACTGAGTTTAGTTAATTTGGTAATGCTAACCGGGCATGTAAAAAAAGAGAGTTGTGGGTTTTATCAAGTAGGCAGACAAAACAATCTTCTTGGTGCCTGTGATATGGGGGCTTTACCTGACCGTCTCCCTGGCTATCAGAGAGTAAATAACCCAGAACATAGAGAAAGATTTGAGAAAGAATGGGGGGTTAATCTACCTTATAGTCCAGGACTAACAGCAATAGAGATGGTCCAGGCAGCCAAAGAAGGAAGAATCAAAGGGATGTATATTATGGGAGAGAATCTCTTGCTTAACTATCCAGATTTAAATGCTGTGGTTGAAGCACTAAAATCATTGGATTTCTTAGTAGTTCAGGACATCTTCTTGACTGAGACCGCAGGATTTGCCGATGTAATACTTCCAGCAACAAGTTTTGCTGAAAAAGATGGAACTTTTACTACCATGGACAGACGCATACAAAGGATAAGGAAGGCCATTGATCCTATTGGAGAGAGTAAGCCTGATTGGAAGATAATATCTGAGTTGGCAACCAAGATGGGCTATCCGATGGAGCATGAATCAGCCGAAAAGATAATGGAAGAGATTGCTCGGTTGACTCCCATATATGGAGGCGTAAGTTATGATAGGTTAGAAGATAGCAGTTTAAGTTGGTTTTGTTCCTCTTTGGACCATCCAGGGACAAGATCTCTCCACAAAGATAGCTTTATGGGGGGTAGAGGTAAATTCACAAAGGTTGAGTATAAAACACCTGCTGAATTGCCTGATGAGAAGTATCCTTTCATATTGACTACAGGAGAAAACTTGTACCACTCTGGCACAGGAACGATGACACGGAACTCTTGTGGACTCAGTAGAATATGTCCTGAAGGCTTTGTAGAGGTAAGTTTTGAAGATGCCAAGATTTTGCAGGTTGAAGATGGTGAAGTTGTAAAGATAGTTTCAAAACGGGGGCAGATGAAGACTAAGGTTAGAGTGACTAAGAGAGTGCAAAAAGGGGTGCTGTTTATGCCTTTGTTTTCTGAGGAACCAGTAAATGTGTTGACTAACCAAGCCTTGGATCCAGTAGCAAAGATACCTGGACTAAAGGTATGTGCTGTAGATGTCAGGAGGGCAGATGACCAGTAGTTTGGAGATCGCAACAGCAGGACAAAAGATAGATCTAAATAGACTGGAAAGCATTCTGTCTAAGTATTATAAAAGAGGAAGGGATGCCTTAATCTCTGTATTACAGGAAGTCCAAGTAGAGTACGGTCGGATCCCCCAAGAATCCATAGAGCCTATTGCAGATACTCTAAATTTATTCCCCAGTGAGGTTTACGGAGTAGTCACTTTCTATCCCCAGTTCTCTTTAACTCCACAGGGCAAATGTACAATTCAAGCATGCCGAGGGACTACCTGCCATGTAAAAGGAGCAGATAAGATAATCTCAACCATCGAAAATACCACTAAACTTAAAGAAGGAGAGACCTCCTCTGACCTTAAATTCACTTTCAAGACAGTAACTTGTGTTGGAACATGCGCCCTTGCTCCAGTAATGGTAATCAACAACAAGTTCCTTGGTAAGTTATATCCAAAGAAGGTAGCTGATATATTGAGCCAATATGAGAAAGGATGAAGATATGACAAGGTTAGGATCAGTAGAGGAGCTAAATATATATCGAGAATCCATCCTTGCAGAAACAGACCCCAATAAAATCTGTGTAAGGATCTGTATGAGTGGGTGTCGAGCTTATGGTGCTGAAGAGATTAGAGTTGCTTTCAACGAAGAAATCAAAGAGAAAGGGCTAGAAGATAGAATAGAGATTAGGAAAACAGGATGCCATGGCTTTTGTAGTAGGGCACCAGTTATTATTGTTGACCCTAAGGGAATCTTTTATCAGCAACTAACTGTAGACGATGTAGAGGAAGTTGTCTTGGAGACTTTAGTAAAAGGCAATATTATTGATCGTTTAGTCTATGTTGACTTAAAAACCGGTAAAAGATTTCCTTTTACTCGAGATATCCCATTCTACAAGGAGCAGACGAGGAATGTACTCCGAAACTGCGGAAAGATAGACCCTACTAATATATCCCATTATATTGCTCAGGACGGCTATTCTGCTTTGACCAAGATACTTTCTACTATGTCTCCAAGGCAAGCAATTGAGATCATTGAGAAATCTGGTTTGCGTGGCCGTGGAGGAGCAGGTTTTCCAACAGGCAAAAAGTGGCATTTTGCTCAAATTGCTGATAATGATACTAAATATCTTATCTGTAATGCTAGCGAGGGTGATCCTGGCTCTTTTAAAGATCGAGCATTGCTAGAGGGAGACCCTCATCTGATCCTGGAAGGGATGCTCGTTGCTGGTTATGCTATAGGAGCAAAGGCTGGTTATATTTACATTAAGGCAGAGTATTCCTTGGCAGTGGAACGACTAAAGACTGCTATCTTGCAGGCAGAGGAGTCAGGTCTTTTAGGTGAAAATATCCTTGGTTCTGAGTTTAGCTTTGAGATTAAGGTGAAAGAGGGAGCAGGTACTTATGTCTGCGGTGAGGAAACAGCCATTTTAGAAGCCATTGAGGGAAGGCGCGGCGTGCCTCGTCCACGACCACCATTCCCAGCTCAATCAGGTCTGTGGAACAAACCTACAAACATCAACAATGTGGAGACTTATGCCAATATTCCATCCATCATCCTTAATGGGGTTGATTGGTATTCCAATATCGGGAGTGAAAGAAGCAAAGGGACAAAGGTACTATCATTAACAGGCAAGATAAATAACGCTGGTTTAGTAGAGGTGCCAATAGGAATTCCGCTTCGAAAGGTCATTTTCGATATCGGTGGTGGTATACCCGAAGGAAAAAGATTTAAGGCTATTCAGGTAGGTGGCCCACCTGGAGAATGTATACCAGAAAGCCTATTGGACTCACTTTTGGACTTTGGTTCTTTGGAAACTAGTGGCTCTACTATGGGCTCAGGAGTAATTATCGTTATGGATGAGGATACTTGTATGGTGGATATAGCCCGATTTTTCTTAATGCTTGCCGAAGATGAATCGTGTGGTTTTTGTTCCCCTTGCCGTTTGGGTACTAGGCAGATGAAAGATATTTTGGATAGAATCGTCGCCGGGAAAGGAGAAGATAAGGATATAGAATTACTTACTATATTGGAAAGAGTGCTCAAAGATGCATCACTATGTGGATATGGCCAAACTTGTGCTATTCCTGTTCTGACTACAATAAGATACTTCCAAGACGAATACAAGGCTCATATCCATCAAAAGATGTGTCCAGTAGGTAGGTGCAAGATAAATTATAATTTGTAAAAATGAAGACTATTACTGCACAAAAATCGTTTGAGGAGATATTGGAAGTACTCGAAAGGACAGAAAGAGTGTATATTGTAGGATGTGGTACTTGTGCTACCATGTGCCAAACTGGAGGAGAGGCTCAAGTTTTACAGATGAAAGAAAGACTTGAGCAGGCAGGTAAAATAGTCACTGGATGGATGGTCATCCCAACCGCCTGTGATGATTTAACCAAGGAGGCATTAGGTGAGCAAGCAGAGGGTATTAACCAAGCTCAAGGTATCTTAGTGATGGCTTGTGCCTTTGGCGTACAGACAGTTGTTAGTTGGACAGATAAGCCTGTTTGCCCAGCATTAAATACCTTGTTCATCGGTAAGGAAGATGTTCCATACCAGTTCTCTGAGGTTTGTATCCAATGTGGAGAATGTATTTTAGGGTGGACAGCTGGAATCTGTCCTGTCACTTCCTGTACAAAAGGGTTATTGAATGGTCCTTGTGGTGGCACAAAGAAAGGCGGGAAATGCGAGATAGATAAAGAGAAGGATTGTGCATGGGTCCTTATTTATCAGAGGCTTGAAAGCCAAGACAGATTGGATCTGATGAGAAAATATAAAAGGCCTAAGGACTATAGAGTAGTCAAAAGGCCTGGAAGGATTAAATTATCTGAGGATTTACTTAAGAGGAGTTTTTAAAATGAAAAAGTCATTTAGAGAGGTACTCAAAGAAGGTCGATTTATCGTAACCTCAGAGGTTGGTCCACCAAAGGGGACAAATGTTGACAGGATGGTACAAATTATTGAGCTACTTAAAGATAAGGTGGATGCTTTAAATGTAACAGACAACCAAGGTTCAGTGATGCGTTATCCATCATGGGGAGGGTGTTTCCTTATCGTAGAGCAGGGGGGAGAGCCAATCTTACAAGTAACTTGCCGCGACAGAAACCGTCTTGCTATCCAGCAGGATCTTCTCTTTGCCCACTCTCGTGGGATACGCAATGTCCTTTGCCTTACAGGGGATTCCATTGATGTTGGTGACCATAAGGAAGCTAAACCTGTCTTTGACCTTGATTCTGTCCAATTGATTAATCTTGTGCAATCTTTGAATTCAGGTAAAGATATTGGTGGAAATCAATTGGACAGCCCAACAGACTTCTGTATTGGTGCATGTACAACTGCTTCAGCAGAGCCTATAGAGCCTCACCTTATCAAATTGCAACAGAAGATTGATGCAGGAATCCAGTTTATCCAGACCCAAGCAGTCTATGACCTTGATCAATTCAAGAGGTTCATGAACTATCTCTGCAAGCTTAATAAGGATGTTAAGGTCTTAGCTGGGATAGTCCTTCTTACTGGACCAAGGATGGCAGTGTTTCTAAATGAAAATGTCCCTGGTATATTTGTTCCTCAACCTTTAATCGACCAACTACAAGTAGCGCCGAAAGGTAAAGCGCTCTCTGTAGGTATAGAGATCGCTGGAAGGACTATCCGAGAGATAAAAGAAGAAGGGCTCTGTGATGGAGTCCATATCATGGCTATTGAGAAGGAAGAAGTTGTGCCTCAGATTTTAGAAGTAGCTGGACTTTAGATAAAAGAATAAAGGATGATTAGGCAATTCTGGCAATAGAGGATGGAATAAAAGACCTCGAATAAAAGATGAATCATACGAAGCATTATAATCATTATTATAGGAAATCTATCGTATAAACCAAAACTTTGTCTTTTTCTGAATAGCCTGCCTCTTTACAGAGGGTTTTTTCTTTAAGCCTTGAAAATGTCTCTTTTCCAATTAAAATCCTACAGGGTCCTGCCTCCTTCTGCAGGTGTCCTGCTATATCCAATATATGAGAAAAGACTCTTCCGCTCTCTATGGATTTATCCATCAAAACCTCTCCAGAATTTATCCCAATCCTAACAACGACAGGGCTTTTAAGTCTGTTCTGTTTATTGTTAAAATCCACCAATGCCTGATTTGTTCTAATAGCCGCATTCACTGCCCTGTCGGCCTGCTCCTTTCCTTGAAATATGAAAACCACGCCATCTCCTGCACGATTAAAAATCTTGCCTTTATGCATCTTGACAATACCCTCAAGCAATTTATGATATTCGTCAAATGTCCATTGGATATCAAAATCATCCTCTCCGATTTTAAGTTGCGTTGCACCAGCTACATCTATATCTAAAAATGTAACCTCCTTTGCAAAGGCAGTTTTTTCATATTGCTTTAGGTAAGCTATCAACTGACGGATTTCATCTAAAGAATAGCCTTTAAATAACCCCTTTTTTACAGACAATCTAAAGCTTGTAATGCCAATACAATACAAGGAGTAAAACTGAAACCGGTCTTACCATATCAAGCCATAATCCGAGAAATTTAAAATAAAGGGTTCTTCTCCAAAAATAGTGG
>DNCM01000158.1 GCA_003498085.1 bacterium | reverse complement strand
ATCTATGCTTATGATGATGGGTAGGTTGAATAGTTACAATTATTATTCTCTCAGTGATACACCAATCTTTTTTAATTCTTTAAGTGTATCATCCCTTATTTCCTCTACTTCATCCATAGTGAGGGTTCTTTCATCTGATTGGTATGTTATAGTATAGGTCAGGGATTTATATCCTTGTTTTATATTCTTCCTTTTATAGATATCATAAAGTTCAATATTCAAAACAAGCCCCCTTCCTTTTTCTCTTATTATTTCTTCTATATCAGAAGATTTTGTTTCTTCCTTTGCAACAAGTGATAGGTCTAAATCGATCTTTGGGTATTTTGCAAGGGGAGAAAAAACCTTTGTTTTTCTTAATGAAATAAGCATATCAAGGTCTATTTCGAAAATACAGGTTTCATCCAAAATACCAGATATCCCAATTTCTTTGTCGTCTGCAAGGATTTTTAAACCATGTTTTAACCAAGGAACATCCTTTTTTTCAAAACT
This sequence comes from bacterium, assembly GCA_003498085.1. Classification (GTDB taxonomy): domain Bacteria; phylum UBA9089; class UBA9088; order UBA9088; family UBA9088; genus UBA9088. The sequence continues at coordinate 8,245 of DNCM01000158.1, read as the reverse complement.
ACAATCAATACCCATTTCAGAAAATAGCCTTTTAATTACTCCAAGGAGGTCAAAAATTTTAATCTTTCTTTCTTCGTCAAGCCAGGTCTTCTTCTTTTTTCCAGACATAAGTCCAGCAAGGCTTGTATGTTCACTAGGACCTTTTTTAAAGACATTTCCTATAGAAAATATGGAAAGATCTTCCTTTTGCCTATTCTTATTCCCTTGAAAAACATCTAAAAGACTTGGTATTAGACTTGTTGTCATAAGACTTGTTTCACTGGAAAGTGGAGAAAGAAGAGAAACAAAATTATTTTGTCCAATCTTTTCTAAAGCATCTTTGTTTGTAAAGCTATATGTTATGACCTCGTCCATTCCACAGCCTGTCATTATTTCCTTTACCTTTTTTACCATATTGAAATGCCCATTTATGTCTGGAACAACAGGTGATATTGGCATAGCCTCTTTTATTTTTTCATAGCCATAAACCCTTGCAATCTCTTCAATAAGGTCTATTTCTCTTGTTATCTCACCCCTAAACGATGGAACTTCTACGATAAAATTCCCATTACATACCTCTATTTTAAAACAAAGCCTTTCTAAAATCTCCTTCTGTTTTTCTTTTGAAAGGTCTATTCCCAATACTTTATTTACCCTATCTGGCCTTAATAATATCTTCTTTAATGGATACGGATTTGGATAGACATCATTTATAGACGAGGCTTTTGCATCTGGAATAAGCTCTAATATGAGGTTTGTTGTTCTGTTTTGTACCAAAATGACACCGTTGTAGTCTGTCATCCTTTCGAATCTATAGGATGATTCTGTTGTTATATTTAGCATTTTACTTGTTTCTCTTACAGTTATTGGATCAAAGTATGCAACTTCAAGAAAGATATTCTTTGTTTTATCAGTTACCTCTGTCTCTATACCACCAATTACTCCGCCAATACAAACAGGCTTTTTTGAATCTGCAATAACAAGGGTTTTTTCGTCAAGGACATACTCTCTTTCATCAAGCCCAATTATCTTCTCACCATTCTTTGCACGCCTTATAACTATCCCTCCCTCAAGCTTATCATAGTCAAAGCTATGCATTGGATGGCCGAACTCAAGAAGAACATAGTTCGTGATGTCAACGATATTATTTATTGGACGAATTCCTGATTTTATAAGCTTTTCTTTTATCCAATCAGGCGATTCAAAAATAGATACATTTGATATTATCCTTCCCGTATATCTTGGGCACAATAAAGGTTCGTCTATCTTTATTTCTGGAATAATATCGAGGGTTATTGGAGGTTCTGGAATATCTGGAATGTTTAATTTTTCATTTGTCTTTGCTGATATATCCCTTGCAATACCAATAATAGATAGGGCATCATGCCGACTTACTGGAATTTCAAGGTCAATAGTCGTATCAGAATCTTCTTTTTCTATTTGAGCTACCTCAAATCCTAACATAGTGAGGATGTCACATAGTTCTTCTACATTTGGAAGGTGTACAAAGGATTTAAGCCAGTTGTATGAGATTTTCATAAGATAATTCTTTTATGTTTCTTAATGTGCTCAACTAAACCCCCGTCTAGAAGAATTTTTTTTATAGAAGGAGAAAGTAAAGTAAATCCTATTTTTTTTCCTGTCCTTTCGTTTTCAATATAGCCTTCTTCATCGTCTATAATGAGTTTATCTCCCGACTCTATATCATCTGTATCAGCCTCGATAGCTAAAAGACCTAAATTTATTGCATTCCTAAAGAATATTCTAGCAAAACTTTTTGCCAGAACAGCCTTTATTCCTGCGAGCTTAATGATTGTTGGTGCATGTTCACGTGATGAGCCGCAGCCAAAGTTTTTCCCACCAACAATAAAATCACCCTCATTTATTTTCTCTATGAAATTTGGATAAACGTCCTCAAATAAATGCAGTTTGAGCTCATTTAGATTTGAGCGAAGGTGGAAAAATCTACCTGGAATTATTAAGTCTGTTGAAACATTGTCGCCAAATTTATGGCTGTAACCTATAAGTTTCATAGAAAAATTCTACATTATAATTCAAAAACTGTCAAAATTAAATTAAATTTTTCAAATTTTGATTAAAAAATATAATTCTAAAGTAATATAAAATTATTTTTACCAAAATTTATATTAATCAATTCAAGTTCTTTTGTCATGAGATTTAGTTAACCAGAGACTAATTTGGTACTCTCCATTTATTTCTTTCCATTCTTTACCTTCAAAAAAGAACGATCTTCCATAGCGATATGAACTATCAATTGGCACAGAAAAGTATCCATCGGTAGTTACTTTAAACTCAAATATGTTCTTGCCTTCATTTAATAGTTTTGGAGAAAAAGGAAGTGAAAGTCTTGTAGTTATTAATTCTTCTGTGGAATGGATACCAGAAGATATATCTACTTCAAACAAATTTCCATTTATTTTAACAATAAGCTTTGCTTCCTTGCGAGGAATAATGCTTGCATCAACAATTAACTCTGCTTGGTTGAATTTATCTAGACTGTAATTTATCATTAAGTCCTTCTTTAATACTTTATCCTTTGAGTTAAGAAGATTTAGCCCTTTATCTTCTTTTGGAATATCCGATATATCTTTAATTAAGACTCCTTCATCTGTTTCAGTATAAGCTCCATTTGGAAAAAAATGAGGGTATACCAAACAGATGCCTTTTCTTGCATTTACCAAACATACAAAAACAAGAAATAAAATCAAGGAAAAAATTAAGGGCTTTATTTTTTTCTTTTTTAAACACTCATGCCACCAAGATATAGTAAAACCACAAAAGACAAGAAATATAGGGGCAACGGGCAATCTATATCTTGAGAGAACAAGAAATAAAATAGTGGCTGATGAATACGCAAAAAGGAATAAAAGAAGAAGTAATACTTTTTTTCTTTTCCATGATAAGATAGCTCCAAGAAGTCCAAGGGGGACAATAAATCCAAAATCAATGATAAACGGAAGTCTTAAGACAGAAGACAAGCTTTTTACCCATTCATAACTTATATTATTTGGTATTTCTGTTGCCTCCCAGAAAAGCAAGAACTTTTTACCAAGGAGCCCAAAGTATTTAAATGGATGGGCCTTTATAAACTCCATTACATCCTCTAAATATGCTCTGTCTCCTTTCTTACTTATCATTTCATTGAGCATTTGTTGATGAACATGTTGAAAAGGAAGAGTAGGTACATAGTATTGACCATCTGCATATCTATTGTTTCCCCTCCAAAAGTTGATGGGACCATTCGTAGAAATTAAAATAAATTTCCCACTTACAGAGTAATTTCTTATTGTTGCTGGTGAAATTGTAAGAAAAACAATAGCACACAAAAGACAAAATATTGTTATAGTTTTTATTTTTGGGTAATTTGATTCTATTAGCATCCATATAAGAATAAATGGAATGAACAATAAAATATTTGCTCGTGTTAAAGCAGACAATCCTAGAAATATTCCAGAAAAAACAATTCTTTTCCACGAAGGTTTTAAAAGAAAGAATAAAGAGACGGTAATTAAAAATGTAGAAAGGGTTTCTGCTAGAAGACAAGCTTCATAGAGAATGAACAAGCCATAAACGATAGAAAGAAAAAGAGAAATAAGGGCTTTTTTTATATCAAATACATTTCTTGCTATTAAATAAACTAAAAGGCAAAGAATAACTCCCATAATGGCTTGGACTATTTTGACTATATAAGGGTTCGGACCAAAAATACTATAAACAAAGGAAAGAAAATATGGATAGAGGGGATTGTAATAGTAAGGCTCCTTAGGGAAGCTTCCATTAAGTATTTGAACAGCATAGTTATGATAGGTAAGCATATCGCCTCCTGCCAGTAGGAAATTTACTTCTTTAATTTGAGAAAGATAAATAAGACGAAGAGTAAAGGCAGTAAAGAGGAGGAGTAAAACAGCTATGATTTCAAAGTGTCCTTTTAAAAAAGAAAGAAATCTATCTTCAGTCTCTTTCTTATTTCTTTTTTTCTTCATCTTAAAAAATTATAAGAACCAAAAGTGAAGCTATTGAGTCTGTTGAACCACGATCGCCAAATTTACAGCTATAGTCCAACATTAGGAAAAATTCTACATTCCTAATCAAAAATTGTCAAATTTAGTATGGTTTACATCCTTTTAATTACAGAAAGGACCTTCTTTGCATAATCATTATCCGGAGATAGTAACAATGCTTTTTCGAATGCTTCTTCTGTTTTCTTTAAGTCCCCTAATTTATAATATGCAGAACCAAGATCATTGAGCCATTGAACTTTATTTGGAGATAGTAAGACAGCCTTTTCACAAAAATGTGCAGATTTCTTGTAGTCGGCTATCTTAAAATAAACAAGGGCAATGTAGTGGTTAACTTCTGCCTGATCTGGATTTTGTTTGAGCGATTCTGAAAATGCCCAAATTGCTTTTTCTTCATCGTTGTTTCTAAAATATGCCTCCCCAAGGTTATTCAATGTTATTACAGTACCCCTTGCTCCTTTCACTTGGTATTTTAATGCCTCTTCATAAACAGAGACTGCTTTATCAAACATTCCTTTATTGCTATAAAATACTCCAAGGTTTGTCCATACATCGGGTGACCTTGGATTCTGCTTTACCCCCCTCCATAATGACTCCTCTTCATTCCTCTCATCAGAAAGCTTCCTATAAGCAACTGCTAATGCATCATAGTAAGATGTGTTATTTGGATCATATTTTATAAAATCTTCAATCCTTGAAATTATCTTTTTTATAACCTCCTCATCTTCTGTCTGGTTTATCTTATTTTTATATTGAGGGACAAGAAATCTAAAGTATGTTTCCTCCCATGGAAGAACACTCAATGCTTCCTCATACTTTGTAATTGATCCATCTAAGTCACCGGAGGCTTCATAATTCCGTCCTTGGGCAAAAATCTTATCTGCAGACATTTGGATATAGAGCATTTTCCATAGAAAAGACAATCCAAAAATACATAGAATGAACAGTACTATCCTGATAACTGATGGCCGATAACTTGTAACTTGTTTTTCTTTCTCCCTACCTATTCCAAACAGAACGCCCATTCCTGTCCAGAATAAGAATGTGTATGTAACCAAGTCAAAGTTGAACAAATTTTGAACAAGATAACCCATTAATAAAGATAGAATACCAACTACAAGAATATTGTCTCTTCTTTTTATTCCATAGAAAAACAAAACAATCCATAGGCAAATGTAAGATAAAATTCCAAACCATCCTGTTGTTACTGCCATTTCAATGATTATATTGTGTGCCTTATCAAGAACACCGCCTTCTAGTGTATAGTACTCTGAGTCCATATATAATGGCATTTTAAACTTTAGGCTATCTGGTCCAACGCCAAAAGGATGGTCTTTTATAAGGGGAATACAAGACTTCCAAACAATAAGGCGGACAGCAGCAGAGCCTGCAAATTTGACCGCCCCTTCTTCCTTTTTTATTGCTTCTTTAATTCTTGGTATAGGAGATGTTTGGGGGAAGAAGAATAAAGAGATAATCAAAGCAAAAACTATAACAAATATTACGGCAAATTGCTTATTAAAGACCCTTCTTCCCATAAGGATGAGAAATAGGATTCCTGCTGATAATAAACCAAGCCATGCGCCCCGTGTTTGAATAATAACAATCGTAATACAAAAGAATAAAAATGCAGTTAAGAATAAAACAGCTTGTGATGCCTTAAAAATATAAAAAAGTATCTTTACTACCCTATTTCCTTTTTTCTTTATCTTATCACTTAACGCAAGGATGAATAGTGAAAATGAAAGTGGACAGATTAGGACTAGATATGCAGATAGAAAATTTCTGTTTCCAAATGTTGATGACTCTCCCATTTCAATAAGCCAGTTCGGATCTTTGTCAAAATGTTGAAGAAAACCATACCCTCCACAGAGGATTCCAGAAAGAACACAAGATGCAAAAAATATCCTTGCTTTAAGGTTTGTGTTTACAAAAAAGAAGGCGAGATAAAAGAGGATAATGTAATTTAATAGAGATGTTAAGCCTTCATACCTGCTATAGCATCCATAAAATGCAATATAAGGATTTAAAGATTGAGTTGTTGCTATCGATGATGCGATTAAAAATATAAAAATAGGGATAGAAACTAAAATTGGTGGCATCTTTAAAGACCTATTTAAAAAAAGGATGCGAAATAAGAATATACCAATCAGGATAATCGTAAGGTGCCTTAAAAGAATGATTTTTGGAAGAACATAGATATTATTTACAGAATAGTCATAATAAAGTGGGATTGCCCATCCTGTAAAAGAAAGAACAAGGAGCCCAGAAGTATCTATTAACCAACAAATAATTTTATAATAATCAAGTCTCTTTAGAAATTTAACTATCCTTTTAGTCATTTTGAGCATATCTCCTTTGCAAGCTCAATATAAGCGATTGCACCTCGAGAATTCTTGTCGTATAGATAGCAGGGTAGATTGTGAGATGGTGCCTCGGCAAGACGGACATTATAAGGGATTATTGTTCTATAAACCTTTTCCTTAAAATAACCCCTTATCTCATTATAGATATCGAAAGAAAGCCTTGTTCTTGCATCGAACATACAAACCAAAACACCCTCAAGGAAAAGGGATGGGTTTAGATTTCTCTTTACCTTGCTTATCAAAGAAAGAAGTTCAACAATTCCTTCCATTGCATAGTAGGAAATATTAATGGGAATGATAACGCTATCTGCCGCAACAAGCCCATTCAGTGTTATTATTCCAATGGATGGTGGTGGATCGATGAATATATAGTCATAGTCAGAAATACAAGATAAAGCATCCTTGAGTCTTCTTTCCCTATTTGGAAGAGAACCAAGTTCAACCCTTGCTCCAGCCAAAGATATATTCGATGGAACAATAGAAAGCCCAGAAATATTTGTCTGTTTGATCGCATCATCTACCTTGGTTTTTCCGATAATGACCTCGTATATATTTGGATTTGTTCTCCTTTTATCAATTCCAAATGAACTTGTTGCATTTGCTTGTGGGTCAATGTCAACAAGTAATACCCTTTTTCCAAGATAAGCAAAAGAAAAGGAAATGTTTATTACTGTGGTTGTCTTTCCAACCCCCCCTTTTTGATTAAGAATAATTATCCTCTTTGGCAAGGAAATTCTTCTTTTATAATGCAGTTTTTATTAAGGTCAAATATAGAACAAATAATAATTTCATTTTCTTTAAGTTCAAGCATCCCGAATGTTGCAGAGCGACCCTTTGCACCTATCTCTTGAAGATGACCTGGATTAAAATAAATAATTTCTCCCTCCTTTTTTATCTCGTAAAGATGACTATGGCCGTATAAAACGATATCTGCTTCTTTTTTATTGATTACTTCTTCTGGAATAATATCTCCTTCTTGGTCATTTTTATGCGATGCCTTTGTATGAGAAATCAGAATCGACAATTCATTGATTCTCTCAATTATTCTATTTTTTATATTGTTGTCCATATACTCTGGATCATATACGCCTGGAATTCTAATATTTTTTATATTATATTCGCCCAATATAACTGAATCAGTATAGTCATCGCCAAGATGGATAACCATGTCCACAGAAAAATCTTTAAGGTAGCCAAGTGCTTTTCTTAAATAAGAGAGATTTTTATGTGAATCAGAAACAACACCTATCTTCATTATTTTACTTGTGTTTCTCCTTCTCCTGTTATTACTGAAAGAAGTTCAGAAACATCCGTTGCTTTAGCAATTGCATCCTCTGGTTTGACTATTCCTTCCTTAGAAAGATCAATGAGTGATTGGTTGAGTGAGATCATTCCCTGTCTTTTTCCAACCTGCAAAAACGATGGGATTTGATATGTTCTTCCTTCTCTGATAAGGTTCTTTACGGCAGGGACAGCGATCAATACTTCAAATGCAGCGACTCTTCCTTTTCCATCCGCCTTCTTTACAAGAACCTGCGATACAACACCAATAAGATTTGCAGCTAACTGAATTCTTACCTGTTGTTGCTGATGTGGAGGAAAAACGTCTATTATTCTATCTATGGTTTGGGTTGAATCTGGAGTATGTAGTGTTCCAAAGACAAGGTGCCCAGTTTCTGCGGCTGTAATTGCTGTCTGTATTGTTTCCAAATCTCTCATCTCACCAATAAGGATTACATCTGGATCTTGACGGAATACATGCTTCAATGCCTCTTTGAAGCCTAGTGTGTCTGAGCCTATTTGCCTCTGGTTTATTACACATCTTTTACTTTCATGGACAAATTCAATCGGATCCTCTAT
>DNCM01000133.1 GCA_003498085.1 bacterium | reverse complement strand
TGTTTTACTTTCTGATCTTTCTCTTTCTTTATGTAAGTCAATAGATCTTTCTTATTGAGTATCTCTATTTCTCTTGGTGCCCCTACTTTTTTAAGCTTTTTCTTGTTTCTCTTTTTTATCTTCACATACTATATATTGGCATTTTTAAGAAAAACCTTATTGCTGAAAATTGGTTAAAGCGCAAAATTCGAATAGGAAGTTAATTATAAAACCTATCTTCTAAAGAAATATTTTAGAAAAATTTTTGTTGACTCGTATTTGCAAACGATTGTATAGTATTTTCGTGGAAAATAGATATTATGATCTAACAATTGTTTTTGATAGGAATGAGGGGAAGAGGGAAGGGATAATAAAAGAAATTGCAGATATAATTGCCGAAAAACAGGGATCAATTGAAGTAATTGATGAATGGGGACTAAAAAAACTTGCATATCCAATAAGAAAAAAAGAAGAAGGGTTCTATCTTGTCTTAAGATTTACATCTTCTTCTGATGCTATCCTTCCAATAAGAGAAATACTTAGAATAAATGAAGATGTGCTTAGATTTTTAGTAACAAAGAGGAAAAAACCCATCCCTAAAGAACAGATAGAACAAGAAGAAGAGGAGGTAAATGAAGAATGAGAGGATATTCGAAGGTAATCATCATGGGAAATTTAACAAGAGATCCCGAATTAAAATATCTTCCATCAGGAACAGCTGTTACAAGCTTTACGGTAGCTGTAAGTAGAAACTATGTTTTACAATCTGGTGAGCAGAGGGAAGAGACGAGTTTTTTTTCAGTGATTGTCTGGGGAAAACAGGCAGAAAATTGTAATCAATTTCTCAAAAAAGGTTCTCCTGTATTTGTCGACGGAAGGCTTCGTCAACGCTCATGGGAAGATAAGGATGGTCAAAGAAGGTCTGTTGTGGAGATAGTAGGGTTTACAGTTCAGTTTCTTGGTGGTCGTCCATCACCAGAGCAAGAATTTGAAGAACAGGAAGAAATACCCCTTCCAGAAGAGGAGCTTCCATTTTAGGGAGAAATAATTACCGAAACTTGTTTTTCGGGTGAAAAATATTTCTTCGCGGTTTCCTTAATAATTGAGGGTGTCATTTTTATTATCTTTTCTTTATATTTCCCTAATTCTTCATATCCTAGACCATAAAGCTCATAAAGAGCTGCTTCAAATCCATATGATGCACTATCTTCAAGCCTTTTCTCCTTCTCTCCAATAAGATATGCCTTTGCTTCATCTAATTCATCAAGAGAAATTTCTTCAGAATAAAGCCTTTTTATTTCCTGTCTTATCTTGTCTGAAACAATATCAAAGCTCTTCTTCGATGTCTGGCAATAAACAACGAAATAACCAGGGTCAAGCCCAAAAACATTAAAAGAGTCAACATAATATACAAGCCCTTCTGTCTCCCTTAAGGCATTAAAAAGCCTCCCTCCTTGGCGAGAAAGGATTGCAGAGATGAGTTCAAATGTATATCTTTCCTCGTCACTTATCCTTGCTCCAGGAAAGCCAAAGGTGTATGACAATGAAGCAAATTTCTCGCTTTTTTTTCTTGTCTCTCTTTGTTTTTCTATCGGAGGTTCAACATATGGCCTTGGTTTATAATAAACTTCCTTTTTCCAAGGAAGAAAATGTTTTTTTATAGATTTTTCGGCTTTTTTTAAATCAACATCCCCAAAGATTGCTAAAACTGTATTATTTGGCATTATTCTATCTTGATAAAATGTAAGGATGTCCCCTCTTGATATTGCCTTTATAGATTCTTCTGTTCCTACCTCAGGAATTCTATATGGATGGATTGTATAAAGGGTTGATAGGAATGTATCTTGGGATAGCAAAAATAAATTGTCTTCACGTGCCTTTATTGAAAGAATGACATTCCTTTTTTCCCTTTCTATTTCATCCTGAGGAAAGCCCGGCTCTCTTAAAATAGAAGAAAGGATTTCAAGGCCTTTATCTAAGTCCTGTGGAAGTAGTTTCATCGATATTCCAAATGAATTCCTTCCGCTATAATTTGATATACTCCCACCCAAAAATTCTATCTCTCTAATTATTTCTTCTTTTGATTTATTCTTTGTCCCACAGAGAAGTAAGGATGCAACAAGGTTTGAAATACCTTCTTTTCCTTCCCTTTCGACAAGCCTTCCACCTTTAAGTACTGCATGAATTGAAACAAGACCTTTTGTATGCGATGGATTTATTAAGACAATAAGGTTATTTGGTAGGGTGTATTTCTTTATCTTGCTTTTTTCAACAACCACTTTTTCCTTTTTTTTCTCTGCATCCTCTGGTGCAAGAACACAAATGGTCATATTTTCTTTCTTAAGGTATGTCTTTGCAACATCTCTTATCTTGCTTGGAGTTACCAGCTTTATATTTTCTATGTAATGATCCGAAAAATATGGATTTCCTGTTGCAAGAAAATTAGAACCAAGGCTATACGCCTTTTTTTCTATCGTCTCTTTTTCTTCAAATAAACTAGAAACAATTTTCCTTTGGGCAGCAATACACTCATTTTTACTTACCCCATCCTTCTTTATTTTTTCAATCTCATGGATTATCTGTTTTTCTGTTTCCTGGATGTTTTTTTCTGGAAGGTTTGCCGATATTCCGAATAATCCAGGAAACGAAGGTGTAAATGACCAAGTATCGATTGAAAAAACAAGTCCCTTTTCGTCTTTCAATGCTTTATTTAGCCTACTCATCCTTCCACTTCCAAGGATAATAGAAAGGATATCTAAAGCATAAACATCCGGATGAGAGATATCTGGAATGTGGAATCCAATGTTTAGATATGCAAGGCCAAGGGGTCTTTTTTCATAAAACCTCCTCTCTACCATCTGCCTCGGCTCATTTGGAAGGATAATTGGAGGATTTCCTTCCCTTGGAATAGTAGAAAATACCCTTTTTATCTTACTAAAAACCTCTTCTTCATCAAAATTCCCAACGCAGACAACTGTAATGTTCTCTGGTATATACATTTTTTTATGGTAGGTAATAAGGTCTTCCCTTGTAAGCTTTTCAAAGAGTTCCTTATAGCCAATTATTGGATGTCGTAAAGGGTGGGTTGTAAATGCAGTGTGAAACAGGGCCCTTGAAAGAAATATCTCTCCTTCATCATCCCTTGTTTCGATTTCCCTTAATATAACTTTTTTCTCCTTTATAAGCTCATCCTCTGGAAATGATGGGAAAAATAGACAATCTTTGAGGATATCAACAGCAATATACAAAGCGTCTTTTGGGATGACTATCTTATAAATTGTCTTATCGAACGATGTCGATGCATTTATCCTCCCACCTTCTTTCTCTATTTCTCTTGCTATCTCCCCTGGCCGCCTTTTTTTTGTCCCCTTAAATAGCATATGCTCTACAAAATGAGAGATTCCAGAGCCCATATATTTTTCCTCGTAGATTGAACCTGCCTTTACAAATGCATAAATAGCTACAAATTCGCTTGTTGGTACCTCTTCTAGGATAATATTTAGTCCATTTTCAAGGGTATACAAAGATGAAGATGCTACTTTTGTGAGAAAAAATAAAATAAATAATTTAACAAGAAGACTTTTTAACAAGTCCATCCCAAAAACCGTCTATATTCTTTTGGGTAAAAGAAATTATTTCCTCTTTATCTAGTATATGGCTAAATCTTCCCTGATGTTTGATAAACTCAAAAACAGGCTTTTTTTCTTTTGGTTTGTATGTTATTCTATATTTTCCGTCCTCTACCTCGTATAACGGCCAGAAACAAGTCTCAACTGCAAGCTTGCCCATTTCGATTGTTTGGTCATTTGGAAATCCCCAGCCAAGTGGACAGGGAGAGAGAATATTGATAAAGCTTGGCCCATCAACAGAAACCGCTTTTTGGACCTTTTTCATAAGGTCAAGCCAGTTTCCAACAACAGCCTGGGCAACATAAGGTATATTATGGGCAGAAACAATTTCTGTAAGATTTTTTCTTTCTTGTTGTTTTCCAGGAGATACTTTTCCAGCTGGTTCTGTTGTCGTATGTGCTGCCTTTGGTGTTGCAGATGAACGCTGAACTCCTGTATTCATATACGCCTCATTGTTAATGCAAACATAAAGGAATCTATCACCCCTTTCAAGGCTTCCAGATAAAGACTGGATTCCAATATCATATGTTCCTCCATCTCCACCAAATGCTATGAAGACGATATCCTCATTTATTTCCCCTTTTTTCTTTAGGGCATTATATCCTGCAACAACCCCAGAAATTGTTGCTGCAACATTTTCAAATGCCGAATGGACAAATGAGACCTTCCATGCAGTATATGGAAATATCGTTGTTGTTACTTCAAGACAGCCTGTTGTACTACCAACAACAATCGGTTTATCTATTGCAAGAAAGATCTGCCTTACAGCTATTGGCTCACTACAACCAGCGCACGATCTATGTCCAGAAGAAAACCCTTCTTTTTTCCTGGAAAGTTCTTTTAATGTAAGTTTTTCCATAAAAATTATTTTAATAGATAAGACGGAACAAAGTCAAATTGTTTTTAACAGATGGCGCAGACGGGTATAGACATACTCACCACCATGAAGGAAAAAATTAGAGGCAAAATCTACTAGGAATTACTCTGTTAAATCCTTGTGGATTGCCCGAACAGCCCGCTTTCCTGCCCCCATAGCCGAGATGACTGTGGCACTGCCTGTGACAATGTCACCCCCAGCATAGACCCCTTTTTTGGTTGTGCGGCCCTCATCATCGGTGATGATATAGCCCCATTTGTTTATTGCCATATCCGGGGTGGCCGAGGTGAGTAAGGGATTGGCCCCATTACCGATAGCCATAACCACAATATCGACTTCTATTTTAAAGAGAGAGCCCTCTATAGGTATTGGACGTCTCCTTCCCGAGTCATCTGGCTCGCCTAGCTCCATGCGGATGCACTCTATCTCCTTGACCCAACCCTGTTTGTCGCCAATGATCCTTGTGGGATTGGTGAGTGTTTTAAACTCGATTCCTTCTTCTTCGGCATGGTGAACCTCTTCTCTTCTAGCCGGCATCTCCACTTGGCTCCTCCGATAGATGATGAAGACCTGATCTGCACCGAGTCTTAGGGCTGTTCTGGCTGCATCCATGGCCACATTTCCACCACCAACCACCGCCACCCTCTTTCCTTTCTTGATTGGGGTGTCATATTCAGGAAAGAGGTAGGCCTTCATCAGGTTGACCCGGGTGAGATATTCGTTGGCGGAGTAGACACCATTGAGATTCTCCCCGGGAATATCCATAAAGTGGGGAAGACCCGCCCCAACCCCAACGAAGATGGCATCATACCCCTCGCTAAAGAGATCATCGATAGTCAGTGTTCGACCAATGACCACCGAGAGTTTGAGTTCTACCCCCAGCCTTTTGACAAACTCAACCTCCTGTTCAACGATGGCCTTGGGTAGCCTAAATTCAGGAATACCATAAACCAAAACCCCACCTGTTTTGTGCAGGGCCTCAAATATAGTCACTTTATAGTCAAGTTTGGCCAGGTCCGCGGCAGCGGTTAAGCCTGCAGGTCCTGACCCCACGACGGCTATGCTTTTTCCATTTGGAGAACTGCAAGTTATGGGTTGCAAGTCTTTGGTATTTACCATTTCATAGTCTGCTACAAACCGTTCTAAACGTCCAATCGCCACAGGTTCAAATCTCTTTCCCAAGGTGCAGTACTGTTCACATTGGGTTTCCTGAGGACAGACCCGGCCGCAGATGGCAGGAAGAGCATTCTTCTCCTTGATCTTCCGAACTGCACCAAGATAGTCCCTTTCCTTGATAAGACTGATAAAGGCGGGAATATCGATCTCAACTGGGCATCCCGCAAGACAAGGGGAGTCTTTACACCCAAGACACCGACTGGCCTCTCTTAAAGCATCTTCTTCAGAGTAACCCAAGGCCACCTCATTGAAATTCTGCCGTCTTATCTTAGGATCCTGTTCAGGGATAGGGGTCTTCTCTTTAATGATCTTAGCCATTACGCCTACATTCCCTCTCTCTGTATCTCTCTATAGAGAGCCTCTCTTCATTTAGATAGATTCTCTGTCTATTCATAAGCTCATCAAAGTCCACTCCCTCTGCCTCAAAGTCTGGACCATCAACGCAGACAAATTTGGTCCTCCCTTTGACCGTTACCCGGCAGCATCCACACATACCTGTGCCGTCGACCATGATGGAATTTAGACTGACCATAGTCTTAAGATTATATTGTTTGGCTAGATTTGAGACCGCCTTCATCATGATCACTGGTCCAATGGCAAAGATGAGGTCTATCTTCTCTCCCTCATCAATTAGTCTCTTTAATTCATCGGTAACAAGCCCATGGCGGCCATAGGAACCGTCATCTGTAGTAATAAAAAGTTCATCACTTGCCTTTTCCATCTCTTCTTTTAAGATGAGTAGTTCCCGAGTTCGGGCACCAATGATTGAGGTGACTCTATTGTTAGCCTCCTTTAGGGATCTGGTTATAGGATAGATCACGGCGGTGCCTACCCCACCACCGATGGTGACCACTCTACCAACCTTCTCAATCTTGGTGGGGCAACCCAAGGGACCAATTATATCACTTAGACAATCTCCTTCATTTAATGTCCCAAGTTGCATGGTTGACTTTCCCACCTCCTGGAAGATGATGGAGATAGTACCTTTATCTCGGGTATACTCATAAATGGTCAGAGGAATTCTCTCTCCATACTCATCGATCTTTAAGACGATGAATTGCCCGGGTAGAGCTTTTCTGGCTACCAATGGAGCCTCAATCTCAAAGAGTTTGATACCTGATGCAAGTATTTTTTTGGCAAGGATCTTAAACAAGCCTACGACCTCTCTTCAAATTTTTATACATACTGTATTTATGAATACAAACTAAAACTCTAAATCAAGTTTTATTTTCAATAAACTTTTCAACTATTATTTTTGCTTCTGAATCGGGAAGTTGTTTTGGGGGAGATTTCATGAAGTAAGCTGAAGGGCCAATAAGTGCACCTGATAACTTCCTATCCAATGCAAGTTTAAGACACCTTATGGCATCGATGGCAACACCTGCAGAGTTCGGCGAATCTTCAACTGAAAGTCTCAGTTCAAGGTCTAATGGAGCATCTGCAAACCCCCTTCCTTCCATCCTTATAAAACAAACCTTATTGTCCTTCTGCCATGGAACGTAATCTGATGGGCCAATGTGAATATTCTCTGGTGGCAATGGAACACTAAGTTGAGACTGAACAGATTGAGTTTTTGAAATCTTCTTTGATGTCAATCTATCCCTGTTTAGCATATTTAAAAAGTCAGTATTTCCACCAGTATTTAATTGATATGTCCTATCAAGCTTTGCTCCCCTGTCTTCGAATAGTTTTGTCAGAACCCTATGGACAATCGTTGCCCCAATTTGGGATTTTATATCATCACCAATGATTGGAAGACCATTTTCTTCAAACCTCCTTTCCCACTTTGTATTTGATGCAATAAATACTGGTATACAGTTTAAAACAGCACACCCTGCACTCAAAGCACATTCCATATAAAACTCTGTTGCATGTTGAGAGCCAACAGGAAGATAATTTATAAGGATCTCTACGCATTTTTCCTTTAAAATCCCAACAATTCTTTCCTTAGCTTCCTCTTTTTCATCATCCGAGACGAAATCATTTAGATATTCATCGATAACAAATGTTTGGTCTTCAGGATAATTAAGCATATGCCTTGCAACACCGTCTAATAAAAACCCGAGTTCAACCCGAACATTCATAAAATCTACATCGCAGATTTTTTTTGTACAGTTTGGCCTTTGAAATATCGCCTCAGATAAATCCAGATTTACCTTCCTTTTGTCAATGTCAAATGCTGTTACAAATTTAATATCCTCGGGTTTGTACCCCCCTAAATTATGGTGCATAAGTCCAATTATACTATCAGAAGATTTTCCCCTGTAATACTCAATTCCCTGAACCAAAGAACTTGCACAATTTCCAACGCCAACAATTGCAACTTTAATCATTTTTTAACACCCTCCTCACATAGATTATTCTTTGAATGGCGGTAATATTTCCCAAAATAGCTAATATCCATAAAACTATATCCATCCTTGTCAATCCTCCAATTATAAGTAAAATAATTCTTTCTGGCCTTTCCAGAATTCCAATTCCATGCATTTCAATAAATTTCTCTGCCCTTGCCCTCGTATAGCTTGTAGTATAAGCACCAAGAAGGGCAAACAAAGAAACAACAACCAAAAAAGAATTTTTTTCCATAAAATAATAAGCAATTCCAAATAATACAAAGGAATCACTATACCTGTCAAGTGTAGAATCAAGAAATACACCAAAATTGTTTGTTTTATTCATCCTTGCAAGGCTACCATCCAAAATGTCAAATAGCCCTGCAAAGACAAGAGAAATTGAGGCACAGACAAAATATCCCATAGAAAAAGAAAGACCTGCAAAGATACTCATGATTACCCCTAGAATACTCAATGCGTTTGGACTTATTCCTATTTTGTTTAAAAGAATAACTAAAGGCTTCAAAACATCTATATATTTTCTTCCAAAAGAACCAACCATTGATTTTTAAGCTTTTAACTTCTTTTTATACTTCAATATCCCAAGCTGAAGCTTAAGAAGGAAAGCCTCTGTTGCCTCAGGAGCTTTTTTTTCCAAAAGATTCATCTCCCTTAATTTCTTATCCAAGATAATAAGATCCCTCTCAGAAAGCTCTATGCCGAATTCTCCAATAAGGATTCTTAATGATGAAAAAACATTTGTTCTTACCAATTGGTTTTCATCATCTATCTTCTCTAAAAGTTTAAGAAATCCATCCTTTGTTTTTATCTTTCCAAACCCATACGCAGAAACTGCCCTTATGTCCTTATTCCTATCAGCAATTCCTAGGGTAAATGCCCTTATCCCTTTTTCACCTCCAATGCTTACCAGTGAAAGAATTATTCTTTTTTTAATCTCTGGTTCCCTTTCCTGTGACCATGCCATCAAAAGTGTTGGAATAAACCTCTCGTCCCTTATTACTCCGAGACCGATGATTGCGGCTGCCCTTGTTTGGGGATTTTGGTCTTTTGTAGCATCGGAAAGAAGCCTAATAATCCTTTCTTTACTTTCACTAAGATAGCGATGGGAAGTATAAATTGCATCCATCTGAACCCTCCAATTTTTACCCCTTATACTATCTACTAGTATACCATATCCCCTTTCATCGCCGAGCTTTGCTAATGCAATTGCTGTTTCTTTTTTCACATTTTGGTTCTCATCCTGAAGGATTTTAATAAGCATTTTAGCAAGCTCTGGTTTTTCCATTTTACCAAGAGCATTTACCGCAACAACTCTTATTTTGGCATCCTTTTCATTAAGTGCTTGATGGAGGATAAAGTTTATAGAGCTTTCATCTTTAACCATTCCCATAGAGCGGATTAGTCCTTCTTTCACAAGAGTACTTTTTCTTTTAGCAAAATCTTGCAAATTAAAAATAGCCCCTCTTTTTATGATTCTTGCAATCGCACAAGATACAATCTTTCTCATTCCCTCATCTCTATCATCCAATGTCCGAATGAGGGGTTCTATTGCCTCATGGTTTCCTATTACTGAAAGGGCACTTGCTGTTACTTTCCTTATTTTTTGGTTGTTATATCTTAAAGCTTTGATAAAGGCATTTTGTGATTGTGGATCACCAATTTTTGCTAAAGAGATAGATGCTTCTTCTTGATACCCCCATTCCTCTGTCGATAACGCCTTTATTAAGAATTCTATTATTTTTTTATTTCCTAATCTTCCGAGTGTTTCTGCAACAATAACACGAACTCCCCAATCTTTTTCCTCAAATAAAGAGATAAGGGATGTTAAAACCTTATTTGTTCCAATTCTAACAAGACTTGAGCTTGTAAGCCTCCTTATTCTCCAATCCCTCTCTTTAAGGAGAGCAATTAAATTGTCTATTGGTGCCTCATCTTTTATTTTTCCGAGTACATTTATTGCATATTTCATATCCTCTCCCAACAAAGCCTTCATGTTTATCTCGACAATACAGTCTGCTATCTCATAAACATACTTCATAAACTCTGAAAGGAGCGGTTCTTCTGGTTTCCATCCCTTTTGCTTAAGAAAGTTTGCAACCATACATAGAGTGAATCCTCCCTTTTCCAAACCAACCCAAAGAAGCCTTGTAGGAGAAATCTTTAATTGATTGATAAGGTTTATAATAAAGTCGTCATCCTTTATCTTTAAAAACGGAACAATGATATTTTCAAAATTAGGTTTTTCAACAATTGCACCAAATACAGCCTTTACAATCTCCATATCCTTTTCACACAATAAAAGCTCAAAAATAAAATTATGAAGAATTTGTTTGTCAATGATAGTATTAATCAACCTATTTTTTGCATCATTTCCGAGAAATCCATATCCTAAAGCGAAGGTATCCTTCTTTCTTCTTTCAATAAAAATAGCATCTTCATATTTTCCTTGAAATATATAGAATATAAGCTTTTTCTCATCTGATATTGGTGTCCACCCTGTATTTAGAAGGAATGTCTCAAGGACCGATGACCATTTTGAAAAGAAGGTATTAAAAACCTTACTTTTTAAACCATCATCATTGATACTGGAAAGGATTCTTATAGCATACTTTTGATGTTCTTCGCTAGAGAGCATTTCAATAAGAATGGGGATATCATCTATAGATGGAGGAATACATTTCGCAGTCTGTCCCGTTTGTATATAAAATATAATCTTTTCTTTATGGGATGACGGGACAAACCCTTTTGCTGTAATTATCTCCCAAACCTTTTTATCCCTATCCTTAAGATATAGGGAGCACAATGTATCAATTGCAGAATCATCAGTAAGGCGACAAAGGGATGAATAAGCTTCCCTTTTTACATCATCATCAGAATCATAAAGTGTGGAGATAAGGTATGGAACAACCTCCTTTGTCCCTATCTTTCCTAATGCATTGACTGCATTTCTTCTTCTTCCCTTTCCAAAAAATGGGGTTTTATCAGAAAGACCTTTGATAATCTTTGAAAGTTCATTCATAAAAATTACTAGCTACAGACGGTAGATTGGATTATTTCTCTTGTATTACTTACTTTAAGTCTTTCAAAAATTATGGAGAACTTATCGGCAAGCTTCTCTCTTATATTTTTTCTTATGTCTTCCGAAAGATTCCAAAAATCTTTTTTAAAAGGACCGAATGCCTTCTTCCTTGTCTTATAGATAAACTGAGTTTCTGTTTCTGTTTCTTTTCTTTCACTCGCACAGGCTTCTTTTAAATAGCTGTAAATTCTTTCAGAAAGTTCATCGGGAATAAGTTCATAGACCATATTCTGAAATTCTGTTGCAAGGTGAACCTCCGCTGTATCTGTCTCTGGAAATTTGTCAAATAATTCGATAGGAAGGGTTGATGCACCATGTTGGACAGTGCCGGCAAGACCGTATTCCTTGCAAATAGATGAAAGATGAGCAAGTGTTTCAAAATCAAGAGCAACATCAGCAACTCCTCCATCTGGAAGTGGAATTCCACCATGAACTGTGCCTGTCTGAACTGCCATTTTTGATATACCAATCTTTCCTTCTGGAAGACTATTCAAAAAACCTCTCATATATTCGCGAAGTTCTTCTTCTGTTGAATTTTTTCCGCCAATCTCTCCAATTTCGCCACCCAAAGAAATTGTAATTCCTTCTGGTTCAATATCCCTTATATATGAACAAAGGATTGCAGCGGCTTCAAAATTTGGCCTCTGTTGTTCATAAACACCTAGCTTGCCAAGATCAACAAGGACTGATGTGTCAAGATCTATGTTATAAAACCCAGCATCGATTGATTCTTTCATTAAAACCTTTAGGTTCTCTATATCATTTGGGAGCCTCTTCCTTATTTGGAAATGATCTCCTTGGATAAATAAAGGTCCAGAAAAACCCTCTTTTATCCCTGCCCCTATGACAACACAGGCATACTCGTCTGGTGCCTGTTCTGTATATTCCATCTCGCTTCTTGCAATTTCAAATATAAAAGCACCTACATCTAGTTTCTTTGCTGAAGAAAACACGGCTCTTGCTATATCGTATGTAAGCCCTCTGATATTTATTGCAGGAACAGTCATATTAAGATATTTTCCTTTTCCCTTTTCAAGATAAAATGAATGAATTGATGAGGGAACAATTCCAAAGTAGGTTCCAATTTCCCTTATAAGAGACCTTGTAACCTTTCTTAAATTGGGATCTTTGTTAAAAACACTGTTATAGACAAGTGAATCGATTAGCCTTTCCCTAATCTTTTCTTTGTCAATAATAGATACTTTACCTTCACTTATCTCTACTACACCCGAAAGCAAAGTATCTAACTCGTTTTTATCCTTATAAAACTTCATAAAATAATTATAATATTTTATTTCTATTCAAAGTCAACTATAAATTTTGAACCAGATAATTGCGTTACCCACAAGGTAACCA
>DNCM01000191.1 GCA_003498085.1 bacterium | reverse complement strand
GACATTCTTTGTCTTGTTAGGAAAACAAGTAGCAATTTGAGCTACCTTGGAAGTCTTTGCACCCTGTAATACCTAATCTCTTATCTTTAAACTCTTTGCCATATGAAAGTTTGAATTCTTCTAAATACTGAAGTAAACCGCTTTTTTCCATTTCTATCCTATATATCGGCAAATTTTTTCCCATATTGGATAAAATGAATGTAGAAAATCTAGACAGAACTTGCCTCTACAGACTTATGGGTAGGTTACAGAACAAAAACCCTCTGTTAAAAAGAGGGTTTTTGCATAGCTATTTCTGAATGTAGACTACTTTGACTTCAGGCTGTAGACTACACCAATAGAAATTGATGTTCCACCAATACCTACATCCTTTTTTGTACCTACATCCTTTCCCTTCAGCTTGGCAGAGGTATATCTTACTTCTCCATTGATACTTATATTTGGAGCTACAGGATACATAGCACCTGCAAGTATCTGGAAACCAATGGGTGATTTTGATTTCTCTGTTTTTGTTTTTGTTGTTCCTGTTCCAACCTGAGCTTCTATTACCGAACTTGCCACAAACATTCCCAATCCTCCACCGACATACGCAGAGACAGTAGGTACAGGAAGCTTATAAATGGCAGATACGGTAATTGGTATTACTCTTAGGGAGTTTTCACATTTGACAGTTGTTGGACTTCCTACTGTTGGGGTTCCTATGAACGCTCCTCCTTCTCCAGAAACCTTGTAGTAGCCAATACCAGCCATTATATCCACTGGAACACCGGGTATTGTGAATACTCCAGAACCACCGAGTGCAATCCCGGAATCGTCGTAATAACAATCCTTTAGATCCTTACCGCCCTTAAAATACCCAAGATTTCCGCCGAGCTTTATATCTTGCGCAAACGAAAGTCCGGCTACCGCCATCACTATTCCTACAATTCCTAACTTCCTCATCTATCTCACCTCCTTTTTTAAAAAATTTTTGAAAATTTTAATCTCTGCGGAATGTTTTGTCAAGAAAAATTTACAAAAATCCCTCAGATTAGATATAGATATATTCACCTCCTGAAGAGGAAATAAAAGTAAGAGAAATTATCTTAATAGAATACACCCTAAGCTACTTTTTAATCGTTATATCTGGAATTTTATTTTTTTAATTTTTTGACAAATGTTTTGCAAAAATTGTAAAATTATATCATGGGTTATGTTATTGCCCTTAAATGCAAGGAATGTGGAAGGGAATATCCAAAGGAAGCTATCTTTGCTTGTGAGTTCTGCTTTGGTCCACTTGAGGTAGTCTATGACTATAAGGAGATAAAAAAAAGAATATCAAGAAGCTCTATTGAGGAAAGCAAGATATACAGTCTGTGGAGATACAAAGAACTTTTACCGATTGATGGAGAGGCGCAGGATGGTCTGCACTCAGGCTTTACACCATTGATTAAGGCAAAAAACCTTGCAAAAGTCCTTGGCGTTGATGAATTGTATATCAAAGACGACTCTGTCAATCATCCAACTCTTTCTTTTAAAGACCGTGTTGTTTCTGTCGCACTCTCTCGGGCAAAGGAACTTGGTTTTACAACCGTTGCCTGTGCATCAACTGGAAATCTTGCAAACTCAGTCTCTGCATTGGGAGCCATGGCAAATTTCAAAAGGTTTATCTTTATCCCGGCAGACCTTGAAACCTCAAAAGTTGTTGGCTCTCTTGTCTATAATCCAATTGTTGTTGGTGTAAAGGGAAATTATGATCAAGTTAATAGGCTCTGTTCTGAAATTGCAGACAAATATAAATGGGCATTTGTTAATATAAATATTAGACCGTACTATGCAGAAGGTTCGAAGACATTGGGTTATGAGATTGCAGAGCAACTTGGATGGAAACTACCAAAACACATCGTTATTCCTTGTGCAAGTGGCTCATTACTTACAAAGATATATAAAGGTATGAAGGAATTTGAAATGCTTGGTTTGATTGAGCATCTTGATATAAAGATTTATGCTGCCCAGCCAGATGGTTGTTCTCCAATAGTATCTGCAATATTTGAAGACACGAGTTTTATTAAACCACAAATTCCAAAAACAATTGCAAAATCTCTTGCAATCGGAAACCCTGCAGATGGCTATTATGCATATAAGGTTGTTAAAGAGACTGGTGGATATGGCGATGTTGCAAGTGATAGCGAGATTGTTTCTGGAATAAAGCTCCTTGCGGAGACAGAGGGGATATTTTCTGAGACTGCGGGCGGTGTAACAGTTACTGTCTGTAAGAAGCTTATTGAAAAAGGAAGGATTCCAAGAGATGAATCGATTGTTATTTGTATAACTGGACAAGGACTAAAGACACAGGAGGCGGTTATTGGAAAAATAGGGACACTCATCATTATTGAACCTAATTTGAGGTCATTCGAAAAGGAGGTAAGACCGGATGATTAAGGTTTTAGTCCCAACGCAACTTCAGAAATTAACAGGTGGGAAGAGTGAAGTTTTCATTTCTGAGTGTTGCGACATTTTATCTTTAATTGATAAACTTAATGAAGATTTTCCAGGGATAAAGAATAGGATATGTGACGAAGGAGGTAATATAAGAAGGTTTGTCAATATATTCCTAAATGGCGAGGACATCAGGTTTCTCGAAAAGGAAAAGACAAAACTTGAAAATGAGTGCGAAATCTCTATTGTCCCTGCAGTCAGTGGAGGATAAGATGGCAAAGATAAGACTTTCTTTGAGATTTCCAAAGGAAATTTCGAAAAAGCCTATAATTTGGAAATTAGGAAAGGATTTCAATGTCATTACGAACATAAGAAGAGCAAATATTGTTGAGGATGATATTGGATGGATGTTGCTTGAATTAGAAGGCAAGATGGATGAGATAGAAAGAGCAATGGATGGTTTGATTTTGCAAGGTGTTCGTGTTGACCCAATCGAGGGAGATATAGTGGAGGGATAAGATGATAATAAAGGCTAGACTTGTATTTCCTGAAGAGTTGATAAAAGAACCTATCATTTATCATTTGGGAAAGAATTTTGATATTGTTTATAATATCTTAAGTGCCAATGTCGATGCAAAGTCTGGTTGGGTTGTTCTTGAGCTTGATGGAGAAAATGACCAAATAGATAAAGCAATTAACTGGCTTTCCGAAAAAGATATTGAAGTAGAGATAAAGTAAAAGCATGGAAGATTTTAAGATAATAAAGTTTCTTGGAGAGGGTGGGTTTGGAAAAACATATCTTACTCAAGCTCTGGATGAGGAATTAGAAAGGGACTATGGTAAATATTTTGTAATGAAATTTCCTCATACAAGAAAGGAAGATGAGTTATTGGCTAGAGAGCTCATTATAAATGCCGCTCTTGTCCTTAAGCTAAAGGACTTAAAAGACAAGAACCTCGTCAGATTTTTTGATTTTTTGAAGTATAAAGATCATTATGCCATGGTAATGGAATATATCGATGGAGGAAGTCTAAAGGATATGCTAGTTGATAAGAAACCACTTCCTATTGATAAGGCACTTTTAATAATAGAAGATGTACTTTTGGGTCTTACCTACCTTCATTCTGCGGGGATCCTCCATAGGGACATAAAACCATCGAATATTCTTATCACCAAAGAGGGGAAAGCAAAATTATCTGATTTTGGTATAGCAAAGCTTATAGAAAGTAAAGAAAAATTATTTTCAAGGACAGGTTCTTACGCATATATTCCAAAGGAAAGAATAATTGGAGGTAAAGAGGATTTTTCGTCAGATACATACTCTATTGGAATAACCCTATATGAAGCAATAACAGGACGCAACCCATTCTCTGGGAATAGTCCTGGAGAGGTAATAAAAAATATACTGAACAATGAACCACCACAACTAATGTATCTAAACAATGAAGTTGGAGAGAATTTATCGAATATTGTTCTTCGTTCGATATCAAAGGACCAATCAAAAAGATTTAAAACAGCACAAGAATTCTTAAAAATAATAAGGGAATATAGAATGTCAGGGATAAAGAAAGATACCTATATAAAAATAGAACCAGAAAATGAAGAATCAAAAAAACCAAAGATGTTTGTTCCAGTTGGTGAATGGGATGAAAAATGAAGTTTCAACTATCAAAAGATTAAGACATTATCCACTTATAGATGTGGATGAGCCAAATCTATTTAGGGAATTTTTCCCATATACAGAAGTTCCAAGAATTTTCTTTGACTTTGTTTCTGTCCCAATGTCTTCATCTCATGATATATTCGTCACAGATACAACATTCAGGGATGGTCAGCAGGCAAGACCACCTTATACGGTTGAACAAATTGTTGATATATACAAGCTTCTTAATAAACTTGGGGATATAGTCAGACAGTCAGAGTTTTTTCTTTATTCTGAAAAGGACAAGGAAGCAGTCTATGAGTGCCTAAAACTTGGTTTTAGATATCCTGAGATTACAGGATGGATCAGGGCAAATAAAGATGATTTAAAGCTCGTTTCTTCTATGAACTTAAAAGAAACAGGGATTTTAACATCTGTCTCTGACTACCATATTTTCCCTAAACTTAACAAAACAAGAAAAAAGGCATTAGATGATTACCTCGGTATAGTCAAGGAGGCGCTGAGCCTAGGAATAACACCAAGATGCCATTTTGAAGATACTACAAGGGCAGACTTTTTTGGTTTTGTTATCCCATTTGCCCAAGAGCTTATGAAATTGCAAGATGAGGCAAAACAGATGATAAAGATCAGGATCTGTGATACAATGGGATATGGACTTCCGTACCCAGAAGCTTCTATTCCAAGGAGTGTTCCAAAGATTATCTATTATTTATTAAATGAAGCTTGTGTCCCATCGAGCCAGCTCGAATGGCATGGACACAATGATTTTCATAAGGGTGAGATAAATGCAATATCTGCCTGGCTATATGGCTGTGGTGCAGTAAATGGTGTTCTTCTTGGTTTTGGAGAAAGAACAGGTAATACACCGATAGAAGCTTTAATCATCGATTATATCTCCCTTACAAAAAGAATAGATATTAACACAACAGTTATCACAGAGATTGCCGATTACTTCAAAAATACCTTAAGCTACCATATCCCAAAGAACTATCCATTTGTTGGAGATGAATTTAATGTAACAAGGGCAGGGATCCATCTCGATGGTTTGCTTAAGAATGAAGAAATATACAATATCTTTGATACAAGAAGGCTTCTAAATAGGCCTCCAGATGTTGGAATTACTGACAAATCTGGTCTATCTGGAATTGCCCATTGGATTAACAATTATCTTTCCCTTTCCGGAGAAAGTAGAATTGATAAAAGACATCCTGGGATTGTCAATATAAATAAATGGATTGAAGATGAGTATAAAAAAGGAAGGCAGACTAGCATTTCAAATGAGGAAATGCTTGAACAGGTAAAGTTGCATCTTCCAGAAGTATTTGAGTCTGATTTTGATATATTAAAGAAAAAGGCAGAAACCTTTGCAGCAGTTCTGATAGAGGGATTTGCGGAGAAAAAGGAGATAATCTCAATGGAGCCAAAAGAACAAGAAAGGGCCCTTTCTTCATTCATTAGAAAAACCCCATTCATCCAATTTATCTATGTTGTTAATTTATCCGGCTTTAAAATTACAAAAAATATTACCCGTCCAGAAGACTTAGCAAAATATAAGGAGCTTAAAGAAGAGGAAAGTTTTGTAGATAGAGATTGGTTTATTAAGCCTCTTGAAGATGGCAAAACATTTGTTTCAGATTTTTATACATCAAAGTTCACGCACAGGCTATGTATTACAGTATCATCACCCATTAGAAGCCATAATGGTGAAATAGTTGGTATCTTAGGTGCAGATATAATGTTTGAGGAATTAGCAAAACTTGAAGAAGTTGATTAGGAATCCAAGATAAGGAAGTAGAACATGATAGAAATAGCCGATGTTATAGGAAGAGAAGTTTTGGACTCTAGAGGAAATCCAACCGTTGAATGCGAAATTTTTCTTAGCGATGGAACGCAAGGAAGTGCAATTGTTCCATCTGGAGCATCAACTGG
The DNA here is from genome assembly GCA_003498085.1 of bacterium. Classification (GTDB taxonomy): domain Bacteria; phylum UBA9089; class UBA9088; order UBA9088; family UBA9088; genus UBA9088. The sequence goes on along the minus strand of DNCM01000191.1, from coordinate 9,553 downwards.
GAAATATGAGGCGATTGAATTAAGAGATGGTGGAGAAAGATTCAAAGGAAAGGGAGTCAATGTGGCTGTTTCGAATATAAACACAGTGATTAAGGATACTATTATCGGAATGGATCCTTTGTCTCAGAGGGAAATTGACAATTGCCTAATTAAGCTTGACGGAACAAAAAATAAAAGTAATCTTGGTGCAAATGCCATCCTTGCATGCTCTTTAGCAGTAGTAAGAGCATCTGCAAATTTTTTAGGAATCCCTCTATACCGCTATATTGGTGGAGTTAATAGCCATATCTTACCTGTTCCACTTCTAAATATCATAAACGGTGGAAGACATGCAAATAATAGACTTGATATTCAAGAATTCATAATAATTCCAAAAAAGGCTAATTCCTTTAAAGAGGCATTAGAAAAGGCAGTTTGTATTTATCATACGCTAAAGAAGATACTCGATAAAAAAGGCTTTTCAACATCTGTTGGTGATGAGGGAGGATTTACTCCAGATTTATCTTCTGCAAGAGAGGCACTTTCTCTTACCGTAACTAGCATAGAAGAGGCAGGTTATAAAGTAGGGGATGAAATATCACTAGGCTTAGATATTGCTGCATCAGAGCTCTATGAGGATGGGATTTATAAGATAGATGGACAGAAATTTTCACAACTACAATTGGTAGAGTATTATGAGGAGCTGATAAAAGAATTTCCAATAATTTCCATAGAAGATGGAATGGCAGAGGACGATTGGGATGGCTGGGCACTTATGAAAGAAAGGTTAAAGATCCAAATTGTCGGAGACGATATATTCGTAACAAATCCAGATAGGTTAAAAATGGGATTGAAGAAAAATGTTGCAAATGCAATCCTTATCAAGCTAAACCAGATAGGAACACTAACCGAGACATTGGATGTAATTGACATGGCAAAAAAAGGAGGATATAATATAATCATTTCTCATAGGTCGGGAGAGACAGAGGATAGTTTTATAGCAGATTTTTCTGTTGCAGTAGGTTCAGGTCAGATAAAGACTGGGGCTCCAACAAGGACAGATAGGTGCTGTAAATACAATCAACTTTTAAGGATCGAAGAAGATTTGGGAGAATTTGGGGTATATGGAGGGTGAGGAAGATAATTTTTTTCTTTATTGTATTCTTATCTCTCGGAATAGTCCTTGTAATGAGCCATTTTAGATTCATGGAGTTTGCTAATGAAAGGGATAAATATAAAAAAGCCCTCAATGAGATAAAAAAAAGGAATGCAATACTTGAGGAAGAAAGAGATGTATTAAAGAGGGCCGATTATGAAACTGTAAGAAGAAAGGCGTTAGAGTCTGGATTCATAAAGAAGAATGAAAGGGTCATAAGATTTTATGATGGGGCGAGGTAGCTCAGTCGGTAGAGCGCGGGCCTGAAAAGCCCGGCGTCCCCGGTTCGATTCCGGGCCTCGCCATATTAGCTATGAGATATTTAATCGCATATATTTTTTTACTGGTTGCACAGACAGGTTTTTCCCGAGATATTCCAATCCCAAGGATAAATATTGGTATAGACCAAACAACAAAACCTGAAGAGATCGCATTAAGCCTCCAAATCTTATTCCTTCTTACAATCCTTGCCCTTGTTCCATCGATCGTTATCATGGTAACATCCTTTGTAAGGATAGTTATAGTCCTCACATTTGTAAAGCAGGCATTAACCGTTTTGCAAGCACCGCCCCAACAGGTAATAACAGCACTTGCTTTATTTCTAACATTTTTCATTATGTCACCTACTCTGGAAAAAGTAAATACAGATGCTTTAAGGCCATACATTGAGAAAAAAATAGATGCAGGGACTGCATTAAATCTTGCATCAGAGCCAGTGAAGGATTTTATGCTAAAGCAGACAAGGGAAAAAGATCTTGATTTGTTTTTAAAAGTATCTGGTGCCGAAAGGCCAAGGACACCGAAGGATGTTCCAATTTTAAGTCTTATCCCTGCATTTATGACATCAGAACTTACCATTGCATTTCAGATTGGTGTTTTGTTGTTTTTACCATTCTTAGTTATAGACATCATTGTTGCATCTGTGCTTATGTCTATGGGGATGATAATGCTTCCACCTGCAATGATCTCTTTGCCATTTAAGATTCTTCTATTTGTTATGGTCGATGGTTGGAATCTCCTTATTCATCGGCTTGTTTTGAGTTTTCATTGAGATGACGGAAGGGCTTGCAATTCATGTTTTTCGGGAGGTAGTATTCTATGCTATTATTCTTGCCCTTCCGATGCTTGGTATATCAATTATTGTTGGACTCATTATCTCAATAATTCAAACGGCAACAAGCATTCAGGAGCAAACAATAACCTTTGTTCCAAAAATACTTGCTGTTCTTATTACAGCTGGTTTATGTGCAGTCTGGATTGGAAGAGTTATAGGCGGGTGGACTATAAGGCTCTTTGACACAATCCCGACGATCGTAAGATAAATTATGTCTAAAAGAAAAGATTTGAAGAAAATATTAATCATTGGTTCTGGTCCTATAGTCATTGGCCAGGCATGTGAGTTTGACTACTCTGGAACCCAGGCCTGCAAGGCATTGAGAGAGGAAGGATATGAAGTTGTTCTTGTAAATTCTAATCCAGCAACTATTATGACCGATCCAGGCATGGCGGATAAGACATATATTGAACCACTCACTGTAGAGAGCTTAGAAAAGATCATCGAAAGAGAAAGGCCAGATGGACTCCTTTCAAATTTGGGCGGACAAACTGCCTTAAATCTTGCTTTCAGTCTCCATAAATCTGGTGTTTTAGAGAAATATGGTGTCGAAATTATCGGAGTAAAAAGCGATACAATTGAACGAGGGGAAAACAGGGTTGTCTTTAAGGAGACAATGGCTAAGCTTGGTATCCATGTGCCGCGCTCTGAACCATGTCATTCGGTTGAGGAAGCAGAGAGAATAGCTGAGAAGCTTGGGTACCCTGTGATATTAAGACCTGCTTATACCTTAGGTGGAACAGGTGGGGGATGTGTCTATAATGTTGAAGAATTAAGGGTTATTGCTGCCAGGGGGCTCTCTGCAAGCCTTATCCACCAAGTTTTGGTCGAGGAGTCTGTTTTAGGTTGGGAAGAATTGGAACTTGAGGTGGTAAGGGACCAAAAAGGTCAAATGATTACCGTATGTTTCATTGAAAATGTTGATCCAATGGGTGTTCATACTGGTGATAGTTTCTGCGTAGCCCCTATGCTCACTATACCTAAAGCCTTGCAGATGCGTATGCAAGAACTTTCTTATAAGATTGTAGAAGCTATTGATGTTATTGGAGGAACGAATATCCAGTTTGCCCATAACCCCAAAGACGATAGATTAGTCGTAATAGAGATAAACCCTAGGACCTCCCGTTCTTCTGCCCTTGCTTCCAAGGCAACTGGTTTTCCGATTGCCCGCATTTCTGCAAAGCTTGCGGTAGGTGTAACCTTGGATGAAATTCCTTACTGGAGGAAAAAGACATTGGAAAAATACGAACCATGGGGCGATTATGTGATAGTTAAATTTGCCCGCTTTGCATTTGAGAAATTTCCACAGGCCAGGGATATTTTAGGCACCCAGATGAAAGCAGTGGGTGAGGTGATGAGTATTGGCAAGACCTTCAAAGAGGCATTTCAGAAATCCATTAGGTCTCTTGAAATAAAGAGATATGGCTTATGTGTTGAAAAGTTTAAAGCCCTTTCACTGTCACAGCTTAAGGAGAAATTGGGCGTGCCTTCAAGTGAACGTATCTTTTTGATGTATGAGGCATTACGTAGAGGTATATCAGTAGAGGAACTTTATGAGATGACTTCAATTAATATGTGGTTCATCAACGAGATTAAAGAACTCGTAGAATTTGAAGAGGAATTACTCAAATATACTTGGGATAACCTCCCTGATAATGAGTTAATCAAGGCAAAAGAATGGGGCTTTTCGGATAAATACTTAGCTAGCCTTTTTAAGGTGGATGAGAGGGGAGTTAGAAAAAAAAGAGTTTCTCTGGGGAAATATGTTAGGTTTGATGCTGTTTCAGTTAGCGGTGTAGAGAATACTTCTTATTACTATTCCACATATATCGGCGAAGATAAAGTTGGTATATCACCAAACAGAAAAATTCTAATCTTAGGGGGTGGCCCTAACAGAATTGGCCAAGGGATAGAGTTTGACTATACCTGCGTTCATGCAGCATTTGCCTTAGCCGATGAAGGCTATGAGTCGGTCATGATTAACTGCAACCCCGAGACAGTCTCAACTGACTATGATACGGCAAGCAAGCTATATTTTGAGCCATTGACAGTCGAAGATGTATTAAACATTTATGAAAAAGAAAGGCCTGAAGGTGTAATAGTTCAATTTGGCGGCCAGACGCCGTTAAATATTGCTCAGGAGTTGAAGGATAATGGTGTCAATATCTTAGGAACTAGCCCTGAGAGCATTGGTTTTGCCGAAGATAGAGAGAGATTTCGCCAGAAGATGATAGAACTAAATATTCTGCAGCCAGATGGTGGCACTGCACGCTCTTTGGATGAAGCCATAGGGATTGCAAATAGAATTGGCTATCCACTTATGGTTCGACCATCTTTTGTCCTTGGTGGACGTGGTATGGAGATAGTCTATGATGAGGAAATGCTTAGGAAATATGCAGAGGAAGCTATTCAGGTTAGCCCCGAATATCCTATGCTTATCGATAAGTTTCTCGAGGAGGCTGTTGAGGCAGAGGTCGATGCCATTTGTGATGGAGAAGAGACTTTCATAGTTGCTGTTATGGAGCATATAGAATTAGCTGGTGTTCATTCTGGAGACTCAGCTTGCGTCATCCCACCAAGAGCCATAAAAGAGGAACACTTAAAGACTATAGAAGAATATACTGTTAGAATTGCTAGGGAACTAAAGGTAATGGGCCTGATAAACATTCAGTATGCTATCTGTGAAGATAAAGTTTACATCTTAGAGGCTAATCCTAGAGCATCGCGAACAGTTCCTTTAGTCTCTAAAGTAATGGGAATTCCAGTTGCTCGTATAGCCACTTATCTAATGTTGGGTAAAAAATTGCAAGATTTTCCTGAACTTAAAAAGAAGAAATTCTCCCATATTGGAGTTAAAGAAACAGTCTTTTCTTTTGGTATGTTTCCCGATGTAGATCCCATTTTAGGTCCTGAGATGAAGGCTACAGGAGAAGTTATGGGGATCGCTGAAACATTTGGTCTCTCTTTCTACAAGGCTCAAGAAGCTGCAGGTTCTAAACTTCCATTAGAAGGAAATGTTTTGCTGACCGTTGCAGATAAGGATAAACTGGCTTTACTTCCTGTCGCAAAAAGGATTCATAAGTTAGGCTTCAATATCTATGCTACAAAAGGAACCAGTAAATATCTCAAAGAAAATGATATACCCAATACAGTCATAAAAACAATTCATGAAGGACGTCCGAATATTGCAGATGCTATCAAGAATAGAAATATCCACCTCATCATCAATACACCGATTGGCCGTACGAGCAAATACGATGATAGCTATATTAGGATGATGGCTGTACAAAATAAGATTCCATATGTCACCTCAATTTCTGCTGCCTGGGCAAGTGTTGAAGGTATTGAAGCAGCAAAAAGATGTAAGATTTTGCCAAAATCAATCCAAGAATATCACAAAGAATGTGGATTTAACGACTAATCTTCAGTAATTTATTCCTATTTTTTTAAAAGCTTTCTTGAGTTTGAAAGGAGTAAATCCAACGATAGGCCGCAACCTAATGCAATTTTTGCACCAAATTCCCTATCTATAAAATTCTTTGATGAGTGGGCATCTGTGTTTAATATCAGACTTGCACCGATTTCCTCTGCAAGGTTTGCGGTACGGCCATTTGTAAATGCATGGACCGCCCTTGCCGTAATTTCAAGGAATATTCCATTCTTCTTGGCAAGCTTTACTTCTTCTTCTGCGATTAAGCCTGGATGTGCCAAGATGTCGATATCTGCCTCAACCGCTGCCCTGTTTGTCCCCTGTGGGACTGTTTCTGCAATTGTTTCTCCATGGACAACGACTATCTTTGCACCGAGCCTCCTTGCTTCTTTTGCTAAGTCTTTTATCATAGAAGGTGGAACATGTGTAAGTTCACAACCAGGTACTACTTTGATATTAAAATATTTGTTGAGTTCTTCTGAAACTTTAACAAGTCTTGTTACTATAAAGTCGATGTTCGATGGGTCGACATGGTCTGTTAGACCGATCACCTCGATGCCTTTTATATAAGCCCTATGAACATGCTCTGATGGAATAAGCTCCCCGTCAGACAAAAATGTATGTGTATGAAGATCAATCATTTTATTATCAAACAATTATATACAGAAACAGAATGATTTGCAAGGAGAATATGTAAAGTGCACAAATTCCCCAACTTTCGTCAAATCTAATGTAAGTACCGCAGATATTGATACTAAAGAATGATCAACCGATACCTCCCCCTTTCCCCCATCATAGTCTATGTTAGTGTCTAGTTCTTAGGTTCCTTTTCCCAAATCTTTTCTTTTTAAGGAGAAATTTCTATTTTTTTGTTTTTTTATATAAATTTTATGAGATGGGGAAGTTCTGTCTGTTCCAAAAAAAATTGACAGATGAATATAATATATAGTAACATAAAATTATGCCAAAAATTTTAGTTATCGATGACGATGTTGATATGGTTGATTTGCTAAAGATTTTTCTAGAAGAAGAGGGTTATACTGTTATAACTAGTCTTTCTGGGAAAAAAGGAATAGATTATGCTCATAAGTATCAACCAGACTTTATCCTCCTAGATATTATGATGCCAGAAATAGATGGTTGGGAGGTCTGCAGAAGGCTTAAGGCTTGCAGTAAGACAAAAGATATCCCTATTGCTATTATTACAGCAAGAATAAGGTCAGAAGAGAATAAAATTGTGGAAACAAAAAGTATTGTTGACTATATTACGAAGCCATTTAACCCAATTGATCTTAAAATGAGGATAGACAAGATAATTGGAAAAAATCCGTCTAGCAATTGTGTAAATATGACACGCACACAAAATAAAGACGATAGAGATATTTTGTGTCTGGAAATATAATTTATGCCGGCAATAATTGAGCTTATAAGGGGTCTTTGGATTACTTTAACGCATCTATTTACAAAACATGTCACCATACAGTATCCTAAAGAAAGAAGGCTTGTACCAGAAAGATTTAGGGGTCCTATTAAGTTTTTGCTTTCTGAAGCCGATATCGAAGAAAAATGCGTTGCCTGTTCTTTATGTACAGCATATTGCCCCTCAAGTTGTATAAAAATTGCAAGCTTTGAAGATGAGAAACACAACAAGAGGCTCAGTATGTATGAAATCGATCTTTCGAGATGTATATTTTGTGGTTTTTGCACCGATGCCTGTCTAAAAGAGGCAATAAAAACATCCGAGGTTTATGAGCTTGCTTGTTATAAAAAAGAGGATATGGTTTATTCAAAGGAGACACTTATCAAAGGCCCTATTGTTCAGAAATATAAATGAAAGAAAGAGTAGTTCAACGAGAATGGGATGTCGAAGATGCCTTCTTTGGAGCACTATTAGGAGCTGTTTTTGGAATCGTTATTCATGATGGAAAGTGGTCTACATTTCCGCTATTAGTAATAGTTCTAGGGGGAATTGTTGTATGGTTAAAAAATGCATTTCAATTTCCAGATGAATTAAAAAAATGGGCAATTGGTAAAATCTTTATAATTACTATACTTGGTTCTATTTCTTTATTCTTATTAGGAGATTTTAAATTTTCCCATTCTATTTGGCTTACAATCACTATCAGTGTCTGGGTTTTGTTAAAATTGAAAAGAAATGATTGAGGTCATTGGTTATATCGGTATTTTTCTTGTAATAATCTATCTCTATGCCAATATTTTTTTGGGAACAAAACTCACAGAATTTGAAATAAGCTTAGTAAAAAAGATTATTATTAATATCAAATATTATATTTTACAACAAAAAACAAAGGTATCTATCCTACATTTTGAGGTTATTTCTAAAGAAGAGTCTCATGGAACATAAGTACGACACAACCTATTCGCATCCAGTACCAGTGATAGAGCTTACTGTTTCATCCAATAGTGAAGAGAAAAAATGTATAGGAATAATTGATTCAGGAGTGGAAATGACATGTATTCCTGAAGAAATTGTTGAAGAATTAAGATTACGTCTAGTTGGAATTATTGCGGTTACAGATTTTAAGGGACAAGTGTCTGAAATGTGCACATATCTTGCCAATATTTCTTTTGGCGATTTTAATTTTAAAGTAGAAGTTTTACCAATTAATGGCAATAAAGTCTTAATAGGAAGAGACATCTTGAACCACTTGGTTATCACACTTGATGGAAAAAGAGGTATTTGTGAGATCAAGGGTGACTGAAAATGAACTTATTATATGAAACAGATAGATTAATTTCTATTATTTACAATTGGATGCAAGGTTTTTGTAAATCTTATGGCATTTCAGATATTACCCTATTGTTTTTTATTATGCTAATCGTTGGGATTCTTATTTTGGCATTCGTCTCTGTAAACACTTTATTGCTCGTTCTTGCTGAACGTAAAGTTTCTGCTTGGATACAAGATAGACTTGGTCCAATGAGGGTAGGTCCACAAGGTATCCTCCAGACAGTTGCCGATGCTGTAAAATTGCTCCAAAAAGAAGACATTGTACCGATAAGAGCTGACAAGCTTATCCATCTTTTAGCCCCAATAATCGTGTTTGTCCCAGCAATAATGGTCTATGCTGTCATTTCCTGGTCTCCTGGCATATGTGCTGTTGATTTGAATCTTGGTATATTATATATCTTTGCACTAGGCGGTATTGGAACAATCGGAATAATCCTTGCAGGTTGGTCGTCAGGAAATAAGTGGTCATTACTTGGTGGAATGAGGTCTGGTGCGCAAATTATCTCTTATGAAATTCCCCTTCTCCTTTCTATAATTGGTGTTGTTATGATAAGTGGTACATTTTCTTTAAAAACCTTAATCGAAAGTCAGAAAAATATGTGGTTTATTGGCTACCAACCCCTTGGGTTTTTGATATTCCTAATTGCTGGCATTGCAGAGGTAAACAGGGCGCCATTTGACCTTCCAGAGGCAGAAAGCGAGCTTGTTGCAGGTTTCCATACAGAGTATTCGGGGATGAAGTTTGCCTTATTCTTCCTCGCAGAGTATGCAAATATGTTTGTCCTTGCAGTGCTAGTAACAACACTTTTTCTCGGTGGATGGAATGGAATACCAGGAATTCCCATTATCTTTCCGCCAATTATCTGGTTTCTTGCAAAGGTATACTTTATTATATTTCTTATAATGTGGTTTCGTTGGACATATCCAAGGATAAGGGTCGACCAGTTGATGGGTTTTGGATGGAAGTTTTTGGTTCCCCTTTCATTTCTAAATATTGCCATAACAGGGATTGTTATTTCGATAAGAGGGTAATTTATAGTTAATCACACAAATCCCTACACAAATTATATCCTTTCATAAACTTTTTGATCCAGCCTTTAGCATAGCTTATGTTTAAGGCGA